>JAKSUD010000035.1 GCA_024409185.1 archaeon | reverse complement strand
TCAAACGTCAATATAATATTGAACATCCATTACTTAACTTAACTGTTCTTAAAAACAAGTATTTTGTATGGGGAACTCTTTTCTCTGCAGTTCTTTACTTTACAATGTGTGGTTTAAATGTAATCATGCCTTTATTTGTTCAAAGTGTTGCATATCATTCAGCAACAACTTCTGGACTTATTTTACTTCCAGGAACAATTATAATGATTGTATTTAACTTTGTTGGACCATTACTTGCTAATAAGATTGGTGTAAGAAAAGTATTAATTGCATCTTGTATATTCTCAATTATTGGTTTTGGTGTAATGATGACTTATACTGTAAATTCCAGTGTAGAATATATGATGTTAACTCAAATTCTTAGATCTATTGGTGCTGGTTTAGGATTAATGCCTGCTGTAACTTGGACTATTAGTGTTGTTTCAGGTGATGTTGAAGATGCTACTGCAATCAACAACACAGTTAGACAAATTATTGGTTCTGTAGGTGCAGCTATGGGTGTAGTTTTAATGGCTGTCTTTGCAGGTGGAAATATTGCTCACAATCAAATTTCTGCAGATGCATTCTCAACTACTTCTCTTGTAATGGCTATTTTAGCTGTTGTTTCATTAATCATCGTTCTTTTATATGTTAAAGATGATGTTAAAAAAGTTGAAATTGAAGAAAGTCAAGAAAGCTTAAATTAAATATTTTATTAAATAATTTTTCATAATTAAATAGCTAAGTTGTAATTATTGGGGGTGAACTTTAGCTATTTTATTTTTTTATTTTTATTTTTAAATATCTCATAATACTTTATAAATTTATAAATCTTCAACTAAATCTCTATTTTTTTAATTTTCATAACTTTTTTGACATTTTTTTAAGAAAGTTTTTATACTTTAAGAATGTTATTATTAATTAGATAAAGGTTTTAGGTGTTTTTTATGGATTGTTCAATTGATGAAAATAGTGACTTTAGTAATGAAATGGCTAAATTAAATAGATCAGTTACAGCATTTGTTAATGAAGGATTAAAAGAGTATAATTTAACTCGTTCTGAAGTTCCTTATTTAATGTCTCTTTATAAAAGAGGTAGTGTAACACAAGAGTTTATCTCGTCTTTATGATTTAAATGAAGGAACTGTAACAAGAGCTTTAGCACGTCTTGAAAAGAAAGGATATATCAAACGTGGGTCTGATCCTTATGATAAAAGAAAAAGAATAGTTTCATTAACTGAAGAAGGTAAAGAAATAGCTATAATAATGATTGAAAGCCAAGAAAAATTCAGAACCGAAATCTTTTCTAATTTCACAGATGAAGAATATGAAGAATTAAGAAGACTTTTAAGTAAATTATTCAAAAATATTTCAAATTTATTATAATCTAAATATTTATTATAATTAATGGATTTTACTTAAATAAGTAAGTCTATAGTTTTTTATTATTTTTTCAACTGATTTTTCTTTATTACTTATTTTTCTTTTATTTTTCTATTTTTTAGATTTTTTCTTTTTTTAAATTTTGTATGTTTTATTCTTTTTAATTATTTTTTCCTATTTTATTTGCATCTTTATTTTTAAACATATATTTTTATTTTAAAACATAACTATATTATAAATAAACTTCATATATAAAAATATTATAAATAATAAATCAATTTAAAAATATGAAAAGGTGTTATTTTGACAGATAAAAAAGAAATAATTTCTCATGTTATACTTTTAATCATTGTTTTATTAGCAGCATCTCACTTGAATGTTGTTGTTTCAGGCAGTATGGAACCTGTATTTTATAGAGGAGATATTGTTGTTGTTGAAAAAGCAGACTTCTTTGGTATACAGGAATTTGATCCAAGTACTGTTCAAGTAGGAGATATTGTTGTTTATAATGCTGTTTGGTATAATAGTCCAGTTATTCATAGAGTTATAAATATTACAGAAATAAATGGAACTACATTATATATGATTAAAGGTGATAATAATGACGTACCTGATCCATATTATGTAAAAGCTAATCAAATTAGAGATAGAGTTGTTACTTTTGGTGATAGTCCTGTTGTTATTCCTAAATTAGGTTATATTACTATTTTCCTTAAAGGATTATAGGATTATATTTTTAAGATTATAAGAAATTAGTAGTTTCCTTAAAAGATTATACAATTAGATTATGTACTAATTAGTCATTTTTTATAATATTTATTTTATTTATTAGGTGTTTAAATGTATTTTAAAATTAAAAATGAAGCAATTGAAGCTTTAAATAAAGCTATTGAAAAAATGGGTTGCGAAATTGAAGGGGAAATTAAAATGGAATTTCCTCCAAACCCAGAGCTTGGTGATTTAGCAAGTACTGTTTCATTCCAATTAGCTAAAGTTTTAAGAAAAGGTCCTCAACTCATTGCTCCTGAAGTTGTTGAAGCAATCGAAGTTCCTGAAATATTTTCTAAAGTTGAAGCTACTGGACCTTATGTAAATTTCTTTATTAATCATGATATTTTTGCTAAAGAATTACTTGCTACTGTTGATGAAGATTATGGTACTTTAGAAGCTGTTGATGAGAAAATTGTTTTAGAACATACTTCTGCTAACCCTAATGGTCCTTTACATATTGGGCATATTAGAAACTCTGTTATTGGAGATTCATTAAGAAGAGTTTTAATAAAAGCAGGTTATGATGTTAATACTCAATACTATGTAAATGATATGGGTAGACAACTTGCTATGATTGTTTATGGTATGGAAGATTTAGGTTTAAAATTAGAAGACCAACCTTCTCTTAAAATTGACCACAAAGTTGGAGAATTATACTTCAAAGTTAATCAAATGTTAAAAGATGATGAAAGATTATCTGAAGGTATAGATGCAACTATTAAACAATATGAAAATGCTCCATCTGATTTAGATGCTGTATTTGAAGGTGCTGTAAACAATTGTCTTGATGGTGTAAAAGAAACCTTAGCTAGAATGAATGTAAAACATGATGAATTTATTTGGGAAGGCCAATTTGTTCGTAGTGGTCTTGTAGATAAAATCACTGACCAACTTTATTCAATAGGTTATGCAAGATATGGTAATCCTAAATCTGATGCAGCTCCTGATGTATTATACCTTGATTTATCTGAATTTGGAATTGATAAAGAATTAGTTTTAAGAAGAGCTGATGGAACTTCACTTTACTCTACAAGAGATATTGCTTATCATATTTATAAATGTACTGAAGCCGGAGAAGATGGAAAAGTTGTAGATATCTTTGGTTCTGACCATAAATTAGCTGCAAAACAAGTTTCTCTTGCTCTTGAAATTCTTGAAGTATTAGAACCAAATGATGATAAAATGGAAGTAATATTCTATGAATTTATCACATTACCTGAAGGTTCAATGTCTACAAGAAGAGGAGTATTCATTTCTGTAGATGAATTAATGGATGAAGCTGTAAAAAGAGCTAAAGAAGAACTTCTTACTAGAAGAGAAGATCTTGACGAAGAAACTATTGATAAAATAGCTGAAGAAATTGGTATTGGAGCTATTAGATTCTATATTGCAAGATTATCTCCTGAAAAACATATTAAATTTATTTGGGATGAAGCTCTTAGCTTTGAACGTGGTTGTGCATCTATTCAATATGCTCATGCAAGATCTTGTAAATTACTTAAAAAGGCTGAAGAAGAAGCAGGTAAAGACCTTAGTTCTTTAGTTGTTGAAGATAACTGGTCTCCTAATGAAAATGAAAGAGAACTTGTTAAATTAATAGCTAAGTTCCCATCTTTAGTGCAAGATGCTGCTGATGCAAGAAGAGTACATCCTGTAGCTCAATATTGTCAAGATTTAGCAAGTGCATTTAACAGATTCTATAAAGCAGAACAAGTAATTGGTTCTGATGTAGAAAATGCAAGATTAATTCTTGTAGATAAATCAAGAATTGCTCTTAAAAATGCATTAGACCTTTTAGGTGTAGCTGCTCCTGAAATGATGTAGTTATTTTATTATTTATTATACTAATGATGTGATTATTATGGTAAAAACTTATATTTTTGGACATAAAAGTCCTGATACTGATTCAATAACCTCAAGTTTAGTAATGACTAATTTAGAAAAAGTATTAGGAAATGAAGATGCTGTAGCTTGTAGATTAGGTAGTTTAAATAAAGAAACTGAATATGTTTTAAACTACTTAGATATTGAAGCTCCTGAATTAATTGAAAAAGTTGAAGATGAAGCTAATGTAATTTTAGTAGATCATAACAGTCCAGCTGAGTCTGTTGATAATATTGAAAATGCTAAAATTTTAAAAGTTGTAGATCACCACAAAATAGCTTTTGAAACTTCTTATCCTTTATTTGTTAGAGCTGAACCTGTTGGTTGTACTGAAACTATTTTATTCAAATTATACAAAGAAAATGGTGTAGAAGTTACTAAAGAAATTGCTTCTTTAATGTTATCAGCTATTGTTTCTGATACTTTACTCTTAAAATCTCCTACTACTACTGAAGATGATATTAAAGCAGTTAAAGAACTTGCTGAAATAGCTGAAATTGATTATGAAACTTATGGATTAGATATGTTAAAAGCAGGAACTGATTTATCCTCATTTTCAATTGAAGAAATCTTAGATTTAGATGCTAAACAAATCGACTTTAAAGATGTAAAATCCATTGTAAATCAAGTAAATACTGCAAGTATTCCTGAAGTAATGGAAATGAAAGCTGATTTAGAAGCAGGTATGACTAAAATTATTGAAGAACAAGGCCTTGATTTATTCATGCTTTTAATCACTGACATTGTAAACAGTAACTCTCAAGTAATTGCTCTTGGTAAGGATGCAGCTCTTGTAGAAAAAGCTTACAATGTTAAATTAGAAGACAACACTGTATTATTAGAAGGTGTTGTATCTCGTAAAAAACAAGTCGTACCAATTATGACTGAATCTGCATAATTTAATTTAAATTAAATATTTAAGTTAAATATTTAAATTAATATTTAGAAGATTTTTCTTCTATTTTTTCTTTTTTTAAAAATAGTTTATAGCTATTTAATAATTATTATTTCTAATAAATTATTTAAATAGCTTTTTTAATATTAATTTAGTTTTATAAAAGTTTTTCAACTCTTTCTTTAGCTTTAATAACTTCCTCATTTTCCTGGTCGAATTGTAAGAAAGTGTTATAATTTTTTAAAGCTTCTTTATAATTTTTCTTATCTTCTTGAATAAGACCTATTTCATAATATGATGGGAAATATTCTGGATTTAATCTAAGACCAGTATTAAAAGCTTCAAGAGCTACATCTTGTTTACCTAATTTATCCATACAAATTCCGATATTATGATATGCACTTGGAAGTTCAAAAATAGTATTCATAGCTTGAGTTTCATATAAATTAATAGCTTCTTCAAGTGATTCAATTGCATCAAGATATTTTTCAAGAGGAATTAAACAAGATCCTTTTAAGAATAAGATATTACAATTCTTTTTATCTTTTTCAAGAGCTTTTTCATAAGTTTTTAAAGCATCTTCATATCTATCATGAGTTTCGAATATGTATCCTTTACTCATAAGGTCATAGATATCATCAACTTCTGTATTCATTACAATTTCATAAATTTCACGAGCTTTTTCCATATCTTCTATAATTTCATAAGTATGTCCTTTAGAAATTAAAGCAGAAATATTATTTGGATTAAGTTCTAAAGCTTTGTCAAAACATTCAATAGCTTCTTCGTAGCTTTCTGTAATTGTTAAAACAGTTCCTTTTTGAATAAATTCTTCTACATTTTCTGGTTCTAGTTCTAACATAGAATTCATATCAGCTATAATTTGTTCTTCATCCATACCCATCATTTCGTCATCTTCACGGAATGTATCTTGGATTGGTAATGCTTTAGCTTCTTCAATTGCAGATTCTTCATTTTCTGCCATTATATTACTAAATTCTATTGAGTTTAATAAAATATTTGCTACATCAGGGTATTGTTCAATTATAATATCCATGTATTTTGAAGCTTCTTCTCTATCGTTTTCTTTAAGAGCAGTTGTTATTTTGTCTAATAAATGTTCTAACATAGGGTCGTTAAAATTCATTTTTATCGCCTATTTTAATTTGTAATGATATTTATATTTTTTAATATTGTGGGGTTAATATAATAATCAATGAATATTCTATAGCTTTTAATTAGTTTATTCTAATAATCCTTTCATAAAGTAGTACATAACTGCTTTTTGAGCATGCAATCTATTTTCAGCTTCATCAAAAATAACGGAATGTGGACCATCAATTACTTCTGCGGTAACTTCTTGGCCTCTAATAGCTGGTAAACAGTGCATGAAGATTACATCATCTTTTGCTAAATCAATAAGTTCTTGACGTACTTGATAATTTTTAAAGTCAGTTTCTCTTTGTTTAGCTTCAGCTTCATCACCCATACTTACCCAAACATCTGTATAAAATACATCTGCATCTTTTGCAGCTTCTTTTACATTGGAAGTTATAGTAATTGTAGAGTTATTTTCTTTAGCTATTCTAAGAGCTTCTTTTGTAATTTTTTCATTTGGTTTGTATTTATCTGGACATGCTACAGTGAAATCCATTCCTAAACATGCACAAATAAGCATAAGAGAGTTACAAACATTGTTTCCATCACCAAAGTAAACAAATTTTCCATCAAAGTTTCCTTTATGTTCTTTAACAGTTAACATATCAGCTAATGCTTGACAAGGATGTTCAAGATTGGTTAATCCGTTAATAATTGGAATATCTGCTTCTTCAGCAAATTCTACAACATCATTATGTTCAATAGCTCTTATCATAATTCCATCAACCATACGGCTTAATACTTTTGCAGTATCATAGATTGGTTCTCCTCTTCCAAGTTGAATGTCTTTATTAGATAAGAATAATGCAGTCCCACCTAATTCATACATTCCTACTTCAAAGGAAACTCTTGTACGTGTTGATGATTTTTGAAAGATCATAGCTAATTTTTGCCCTTCAAGCGGTTTTTCTTCTATTTTTCCAGCTTTGAAGTCACAAGCTATATCTAATATTTTTTCTACTTCCTTTTCAATATCAGTAACTGATAATAGACTTCTCATATTTTCCCCTCATTATTAAATCAATAATTGAATAAAATTAAAATTATTACTAGAAATTACTATTTATAAAGTTTATATTATTAATAAATTGTTATTTAATTCTCTAATTTATAAAATAAGCTTTATATTTTTAAAATAACTTGTATTTAAAAAAGAGAGTAATTATTTAAAATTCAAAAAGAGTTTTTTGATTTTCTTCATCTGAAGAATTTTTTTTATTTTTTGAAAGATTCATTTCTAAATTTTTAGCTATTTGGACAAGAGTTTTTTGAGAACTTAATGCTTCTTCGAATCTTTGCATATGATTTAATATTCTAACTTTGTATTCTAAGATTGTAATGTTTTCACTGTCTGTTATTAAAGCTTCGTTAACAAATTCTAAAGCTTGTTCATAATTTTTTTCACTGATGTTTTGTGAAATTTTATTTAATAATTTTTTAACAGTTTTTTCATCAATTTTACTTTCTTCTGGAGTTTTATCTTCTTCAGTAATTCACTTCATTTTTATTTGCTATAAACTTAGCAAGTTCTTTTATTTCACTTTTAGCTTTATTTATATTACAATCTTCTTTAGAAAGTATGTCTTTAATGTTAGCACTATTCAAGCTAAGGTACTGTTTAGCAGTCTTCTCTATATCCTTTTTGAATATTTGTAAATCTTCTGGTATTTTATTAATAGCACTATCATTATTTTTTTCAGTAAGTACATTTAAAATAAGTAAACTTTCTAAATTATCAAGTAATAATCCACCAATTAAATAGCTATTATCTGCACTTTGTGTATAAAAGTCCATTTTATTTTTAGTTGCAGAATATAATTTTAATAAGTTTTCTTCTTCAGTTATAGATAAAAAATTAGTAAGGGTGTTTTGATAGCTATTAATTTTTTCTAAGAATTCATCTGAGAAATACATATTATTAATTAAATCCATTTTTATTTCTAAAATGTTTAAATCTAAATCTTCATCTAAAAAATCATCACAAACAGAAAGAGCTTTTCTATATTTTCCTTGTCTTTCTAATTTTTTAGCTTTTTTGATAATAGCATTCTTAGATTTTATTTTTTTAACCATTTAACACACCTTTTAATCTAAATAAATATTTAGATAAATTAAATAATTTAGTTTAGAATTATAAAATTCTAAACTTTTAAACTAAGTAATTAAATTATTTAGTTATTTAAAATTTCTTTCATATGGTCGATACGTTTTTGAACTAATGC
>JAKSUD010000034.1 GCA_024409185.1 archaeon | reverse complement strand
ATTTAAAATCTAAATTATCTAAAGATCCAACTACTGCAGATAATGTTTCAGGTGCTTTAGCTGCTGAACTTACTGTAATTGTTTGTTTATTACTTTCAGCACTTTTACTTAGACATATAAGTGTTTTAGCTTCACTTATTGTGATTTTATTTGTAGCTGTTTTATTGTTTACAAATATGCCAATTGCACCTAAACTTAAAAAAGAGCAAGATGATTCATTAAATAAAATGACTTTCTATGTCATTATTGCTCTTGGAATTTTTGTTGTAGCAATTTACTGGGGGTTAAAATATGTCCAATAAAGATAGTCCAAATATTGAAAGTGTAAGAAATATTATCATGATTATTGTAACTGCAATATTTTCTGTAAGTTTATTTGATGCTCTTTATGGATTTAAAAAGCTTATTACTCCTGGTATAAGTTTAGTTTATAATGCTTTAGGCCCTAAAATTGCTCCGAATATGGTTACTTTAGTTGTATTTGATTGGAGAGGATTCGATACTTTAGGAGAATCCTTAATTTTAATAACTGCTGTTTTAGTAGTTTTACTCATATTTGGAAGAGGTCAAATTAAAGATAAGAAAATCAACTCTGAAGAAGGAGAGGATGAATAATGGTTGAAGATAAAAATAAAGTAGAATCTCAATCTAATTTAGAAGCTAAAGCTAATTGGAATTCTAAAGGTTCATCTCCTATTTTAAGAATCATGGCTTATCCAATAGCTATTATAATGATGGCTATGGGTGTAATGACCATTTTAGGAGGGCATATTACTCCTGGTGGAGGTTTCCAAGGTGGAGCTATGATTGCAGGAGGAATTATTTTTGGAGTTTTAGTTTACACACTTGATGGTACTCCTATTAAAATATCTCATGAATTTATTTCTACTTTAGAATCATTTGGTGCTTTTGTTTATGTTATTTTAGGTTTAATTGGGTTAATTCTAACTGGTTCTTTCCTTT
This sequence comes from archaeon, assembly GCA_024409185.1. Taxonomy (GTDB): domain Archaea; phylum Methanobacteriota; class Methanobacteria; order Methanobacteriales; family Methanobacteriaceae; genus Methanobrevibacter. Next base: position 7,355 of record JAKSUD010000034.1, on the reverse strand, counting down.
ACAATTTTGGTGCTGATTTTTACAGTTTAGTACCTTCAACTATTCAAATGATTTTCCATTATCCTGATGTAACTAATGCAGGAATTGTACCTTATTTGAATATTGCTGTAGGTTTAAAAGTTCTTGTTGGGTTAAGTGCAGTTGTAATTGCATTTTCTCAATTTAAAAAATTAGGAGAGGATTAATATGGTTTCTATTGTTATTGGTCCAATATTATTTGGGTTTTTATTTGGATTAGTCCTTGGAACTAGAATTCGTAGAAAAGAAGAAAATAGCTTTAAATTCACTGGTAGTGCTATTGTTGCTCTTTTAATTGGTTCTCTTTTAATGTCACTAGATTTAGGTCAATTTCCATTTTATGCTGATTTACCAATAGCTACTGCATTCTTATCTGCAATTATTGGTATATTAATTGGTAGTTTATTATTTGGAAGCTCTGCTAAAGGTGATAACTAATTGACCATAACTTATTTATGAATTAATTTTATACGGAGAATATCATGTTTATAACAGTTAAAAATTGTGGAGGTAAAGGGGACTGTATTAAAAACTGCCCTACTGAGGCTATACGTCACATCGGCGGAAAATCTTTTAGTTGTATCTGCTGTGGAGCATGTGCTGAAGCTTGTCCTAACCATGCGATATTCAAAAATAAGTATGGTGGATATGTTGTAGATAAAGCTCGTTGTAATGGCTGTGGAGTATGTGAATTTACTTGTCCTATTGAAAGCATCCATATAGAAAATGGTGTTGTAAAAGGTATCTGTTCAAGATGTGGAGTATGTGAAGAAGTTTGTCCTGATCATGCAAGAATGGATGCTTATGGTTTAGTTGAAGATAAACAACAAAAATTACTTAATTCTCTTAAAGCAGTAATTCCTAAAGCTGGACGTGCTAAACTTGAAAGTATGAATATTCCTTCAAAATCTGAGAAAGTTGTTAAGAGAATTTGTGTAAATACTAATCTTGATGAATGTGAACTTTGTGGTAGATGTAGCTATTATTGTCCTACTGGAGCTATTAAAGTTAACATTGAACAAGAAGGAATCTGTACTAATTGTAGAATTTGTGAAGATGTTTGTCCAAGTGGAGCAATTAAAGCAGGAGTAGTTAATCCTGATAAATGTAGTTTATGTTTAAGTTGTTATCATCACTGTACAAATGATGCAATTGTTTTAGATAATTTTTCTGTTGTTGTTAATAAATTAAATCAAAAAATGAATGGAACTATTATAAGTTGTCTTAACTGTGGTTTATGTAGTGAAACATTAGATAATGGTTCTATTAAGAAAGAAAAATCAAGTTTACGTTATGATCCTTCCTTAGATGAGGATACTTACGAAAATAAAGAAAAAAGATTACTTGCTGTAGATATATGTCCTGTTGGTAGTTTAAGAGAAACTGAAAAATCTAAACTTGCAGGATTATGTGTTTCTTGTGGTTTATGTATTAAAAAATGTGACCAAAGAAAAGCAAGAAATATCGAAACTATTACTTGGAATGGAGAAGTTTCTGATGATTGTATTTCCTGTGGAATATGTGCAGAACTTTGTCCTGAAAACGCAATAACTATTAAAAGAGGAACTGTAAATGTTGATTTAGACAAATGTATAATGTGTGAAACTTGTGGAATACATTGTCCTAAAGATGCAATTCCTAAAACTACTCATGTTAAAAAAGAAATTGATGGAGGATTCAATTATTTAGATGATAATTTATGTATCCATTGCGGATTATGTTATAATATCTGTCCTGAAGATGCAATTTTAGCTATACCAATTGATTCTAACATTAAAGATGCAAATAACAACACTAAATATGTAGTTGACGGCGAGAAATGTACTTATTGCGGTGCTTGTCGAAATGTTTGTCCTTCAAAAGCATTTATTTTTGAAAGGAAATTTAAGGATGTTACAAAATAGTATTAGCTACTATTAAAGTATCATTAAAGTTAATAGGTGTTTAAATGAAAAACTTATTAGAAATAATGCTAAATGGAGCTTATGATAATTTAAAAAGAATCTTGTTTGCTTCAGATAGAGTAACTGATATAGAAATGCGTAATGCTATTCTTAATGGTGAAGTAAAACCTGAAGAAAAAGTAAATGAGCATTCATGTATTGGTTGTGGTGGTTGTGCAAATGTTTGTCCAACTGGAGCTATTACTATGAAAACATTACAACATTCTGTAAAATTATCTAATGGCTGGGAAAAAACAGAAGTTCCAGAACTTGACCCTTTAAAATGTGTTGTTTGTTACTGGTGTCATGATTTCTGTCCTGTTTATGCATTATATGAAGAAGCAGGTTCAATTCACCCAAATAATGTTGGAGATAGTGATATTGACCCAAATAATTTAATGACTCAACCAATTAAAATTTCAGAAGATAAAATGGCATTTATTGCTCAATATATTTCTGATAAATCTGTTTTATCTCAGAAAAATATTGTTGTTGATACAGATGATGATTTAAGTGATAGTGAACTTGATAAAGTTGAAGATGATTTGAATAATAATGCTTCACAAACTAATGAGGAGGAATTAGATGAGTCTTAAAACACATTCAAGATCAAAAGCAATCCATGTTATGTTAGTTTATACTGGTGGATGTAATGGTTGTGATATTGAAATTGTAAACACTATTTTATCTCCAAAATTTGATGCAGAACAATATAGTGTGTTTTTAACTTGGAATCCTCGTGAAGCTGATATTTTAGTGGTTACTGGTCCTGTAACTAAACAAAATAGAAAACCTTTAGAAGATATTTATAATGCAATTCCAAACCCTAAACTTGTTGTAGCTGCTGGTGCTTGTGCATGTATGGGTGGAGTTTATAAAAATATTCATGGAGATATTCCTTCTGAAGAAATTGATGGTCCAGTTGAAAATGTTATTCCTGTTGATGCAAAAGTTCCTGGTTGTGCTGTTAGACCTCAAGATGTTTTATCTGGAGTTGTTGCAGCTTTACCTCATTTGTTAGGAGCTGATTAATTATATTATGTGAGGATGGAATTATGGAAGAGAAAAAAGCTAAAACCCAGGAAATTATAGAAACTGAAATTCAAATGGGTACAGTACATCCTGCTGCTCTTGAACCGTATAGAGTTAGATTCTTTGTAGAAGATGAAATTGTAAAAGATGCAGAAGTCACTATTGGTGTAAATCACAGAGGAATTGAGCGTATTATGGAAGGACTTCCTGTTGAGAAAGCAAATATACTTACTGAAAAAGTTTGTGGTATTTGTTCTAATGCTCATGTTTGGAACTCTGTTAGGACTGCAGAATTAGGTTTAGGAGTAGAAATCCCTGAAAGAGCACTTTATATTCGTGTTATTATGGGTGAACTTGAAAGATTACATAGTCATTTCCTTTACCTTGCCCATGGGTGTGAAGTTTTAGGTCATGAAACTTTCTCAATGAGAATTTTCTATATGAGAGAAACTATAATGGATCTTTTACACATGGTTGGAGGTAACCGTGTACAATATGGTTGTTCCATTATTGGTGGTGTAAGACCAAGATGTGATTTAAATGAAGCTAAATTAGCTAAATTATCTGAGTCTTTAGACCTTGTTGAAAAGAACCTTACTGAGTTTGCAGACAGATTTACTCGTGATACTATGGTTATATCCAGAATAACTGGTGTAGGTATTATACCTCAAGAACAAGCTCTTAAATTAGCTGTTAGTGGACCAACTTTACGTGCTACTGGTGTAAAAAGGGATTTAAGAACAGATATGTTTGAATATGATAACTTTGATTTTGATATTATTACTCAACCTGATGGAGATGTAAAATCTAATCTTCTTATGAGAGTTTTAGAATCATTTGAAGCTATTAATATCCTTCGTCAAGCTATTAAAAACATTCCTGAAGGAAAAGTAGCTGATAGATTTTGGGAAATGGTTGATACTGATATTATTAAAAGTTATATTGAAGTTCCAAGAGGAACATTATACCACTCTTATGCAATTGAAGATGGAAGAGTTCGTGGTTCTATTATTAGAACTCCATCTATGGCAAATATTGGTGCAATGCAATATGCATCTATTGGAAGTCATATTACTGATGCTCAATTATGTATTGTACAATGTGACCCATGTTTCACTTGTTCTGATAGAGTGATGGAAGTTTATGATTATGAAAGTCATAAACAATTAGATAAATCAATGTTAGGTTCTAAAATTTTATACTAAATTGATTTCTAATTTAACTAATTAACTATTAATTTAGAATATTAACTAAATTTAGATTAAATAATTTAAAATTTAAATAATTAAAATAATAATTAACTAATTAACTAATTTATAATAAAATGAGGAAAAAGAAATGTCATATCTTACAATTGTTAATTCAGTTTTAGAGGTAATTATTCTCTTACTTATTGCATTATTTGTAGGAGTTTTAATCCCTGGAATTGAAAGAAAATATGTTCATGCAAGGATTCAACAAAGAATTGGTCCTCCTGTAACAAGTTCTGGATTATGGGCATCTATTAAATTTTTATATAAAGAAAATATAAAACCTAATTCTCCAGTTCCTGGATTATACAAAGCAATGCCTATTCTTTGTTTTATAGTTGTATTTTTAGTATTTATAGCATTATTACCACTTAGCTATGGATTTTTAGCATTTGCTAGTTTAATAGCTATTGTTGGATTTTTAAAAGTAGAAGAAATTGCATATGTTTTAATGGGTTCTTTATCTAAATCTGTTATGTCTGCAGGTCTTAGATTCCCTGATCATGTAAAAGGTGCAGAAAGAGTTAATACTTTAACTTCTTATATAGAAGATATAAGTTCTAATAGGTCTCTTAGAATGATTGCATTTGGTTCATTCCCATTATATTTAGCTTTATTTATTCCTGCAGCAATGTGTGGAAGTATATTCTTAGGAGATATTGTATCATATCAACAAGTACATGGTCCATTCTTATTTAGTTTAGCAGGAGTTCTTGGAACTATTGTCTTCTTTATAGGTTTAATGATTATGTTAAATGAATATCCATTTAATATTGTTAAAGCTAAAGCTGATGTTATTGAAGGTCCGTATATGGAATTCGCTTCTAAATATCGTACTTTTGTTTATGTAACCAGAGGATTTATGATTTTCACTTTATCCTGTTTATACTCTGTACTTTTCTTAGGAGTGGCTCCTGGTTTATTATCTTTAGGATTTATAGTATGTATAATCGTAGCATTAATATTTGTACTCTTTATGGGAGTATTTAGTGCATTCTCTCCAGTTTTCACTAACAGACAATTCTATCCGGTAGTTCTTGTTAGTTCTGTTATTGGTGTTGTTGGAGTTATTTTAGGATTATTGATATAAGGAGTTGTATTTTATGAAATTTGCTTTAAGACCTTATCATGTTATAAGTCTTGGTGGTTATATTGTTGAAACTGATTTCCCATATAGGAATCTTATTGTTGTTAATAAAACCGCAGAAACTATTAAATTTGAAATTCCTGTATTTGATGAATCTTGGATTCAAACACATCGTGACTTAGGACTTGATGTAATTACTGTCAGTGATGATGAAAGTTTTTTAAATAAGTTTAAAAAAGTTCAAGCTGAGCTTCAAGTTATTAAATCAAAAGCAGAAAAAGATATGGTAGTTAAATAATTTTAGTTCTTACTTAATTTAGATTAGTTAAGTCTAAATTATAGTAAAATTTAATTATTTTTCTCATTTATTTTAATTAAATTAGTTAATATTAATTTATAAATTTTATATTTAGTAATGTAATAATTATATTTAATAATATACTTCTTATATTTAGCAATATAATTATTATTTAGATTATTATTTTTATATTCAGATGATTTTATGAAAAATTATGCATTAACAATTAAAACTAAAGAACAAGAAGGTGTTTTAGGAGAAATTACTGATATTATCTCTAAATTTGGTATCAATATTTCTTATGTTCATGTTTATGTTGAACAAGTCGAGTTTGGAACAGTAAATCTTGAACTTGATGATGTAGATGACATAGATAAATTAATTGCTGAATTAGAAACTTTGGACTCTGTTGTAGAATTAGAATGTCATGGTTCTTTAAATGATATTTTCGGTAAAAGAATCATTATTTTTGGTGGTGGAGCTCAAGTTTCTGCAGTAGCTAGTGGAGCTATTGCTGAAGCAGATAGACATAATATACGTGGAGAACGTATTAGTGTAGATACTATTCCTTTAGTTGGTGAAGATAATATTTCAGAAGCGGTTCTTGCATTATCTCGCCTACCTCGTGTAAAAGCATTAGTCCTTGCAGGTTCTTTAATGGGAGGTAAAATTGCCGATGCAGTTAGAAAATTAAAATCTGAAAAGGATTTAGTAGTTATAACTCTTAATATGCCTGGAAGAGTTACTGATGAGGCAGATTTGATTGTAACTGATCCAACTCAAGCTGGTGTAATGGCAGTTATGGCAATAGCTAATACTGCAGTTTTTGATGTTAAAAGATTGAAAGGAAATAACAAATTTTAATCATATTTTTTAAATATTTAATCTTTTTAATTATTTTTTTAAAAATCTACTAGTTTTAATCATATTTTTTTATTTATACTAGCAAACTTTAGTTAAATTTATTTACTTTTAGTTATAAATATTAATTTTTATTATAATTATTTTAGCATATTCGTATTATTTTAATTAAATAATTTTAATATGTGTTGATTTTTTTTTTTTTTTTTAATTGTATTAATGGAGTTGTTTTAAATTAAAAGCAAAATGGATAAATTTTTATATGGTGCTAAATCATCCATACCTATCGCTTTTGGATATATTCCAATGGGTATAGGGTATGCTGTTTTAGCTATTGGTGCAGGTTTAACACCATTACAAACAGTATCCATGTCTGTTCTTGTTTATGCTGGAGCAGGACAGATTATTGCAGCTACTATGTTAGCTCAAGGCGCTTCCCTTTTTGCTATAGTATTAACTAATTTTGTTGTTAATTTAAGATACTTTGTTATGAATACTTGTGTTTATAATCAAGTAGAAGAAAGTAATACTGGTTTGAATATTTTATCTGCTCATTTGTGTGTAGATGAATCTTTTCAGTTTTTGTTTTAGATAAAGAAAGTTCTATTTGGTTTTATATTGGTTTAGCACTTTGTGCATGGCTTTCTTGGATTTTAGGCGCAGTTATTGGTGTTTATCTTTCTGATATTATTCCAACAATTGTGGCTAATAGTTTTAATATTTCTTTATATGCATTATTTGTAGCTATTCTTGTTCCTACTATTAAAGATAATTATCGTATTGGTATTATAGTAGCTATTACAGCTATTTTAAATTGTACATTACAATTTATTTTAGGATCTAATTGGACATTAATTGTTTCTACT
>JAKSUD010000033.1 GCA_024409185.1 archaeon | reverse complement strand
TTGTAGGTTAGCTAAAACTGGAAGTATTAAAGATGCTTTAAGTTGGAGTGGAATTACTGGTGATATTAAAGCTATTGGTGCTGGAAGATTAGTAGCTTGGTATATTCTTTTAGTTATTATTGTATTAGTTATTTCCTTTATTGTAGGTATTATAGCTGGATTAATTGCTTTAATCCCTGTTGTAGGTATTATTATTTCTGTTATTATACTCACTTTCCTCTTCGCACCATTCCTTGTATTATTCGGTGCAAGAGCTATGGGATTATTATATGCTGATGCATAAACACACTTTTAATGTTCCTTTTTAGGAACATTTATTTTTTCTTTTTTTTTTATCCAATATTCAATTCTTTTTAAGACCTAATTTTTACTAATTTTTAAATATAATTATTTTAATAAATATTAATAATTATAAAATTAATTTATTAAGATAATTTAGTTTAATACAATTATTTTAAGTTAATAGTAGGTGTTTATTATTTTTGAAAATGATTTAGAGTTTAATGGGAAAAGCATTCCAAGAGTAGTTTTGGGAAATGCTCCTTTTCTTGCTGATGCTTATTTTGGTCATAGAACTAGATTATATAATTTAGATTTACTTAGAAATCCTAATAGAGTTGCAGGAATTATTGAAAAATCATATGAGTTAGGTGTTAGATCTATTAATTTAGCTAATAATCCAAATTTACTTAAAGCATTTAAAATAGCTAATGATAATGGAGTAGATATGAAAGTAGTTTCTACACTTGGTAAAACTGATATGGATTATGTATTTCCAGATTATAATCAAGCTCGTCAAGAAGCTACTATTGAAGAGGATATTGCAAAATTATCTGAATTTGATAATTCTGTAATGCTTATTGATGAATTTCTTGTAGATAGTTATGATTGGGATTATTTAACTAAAATCCTTGAAGCTATTAATGATACTGGAATTTCTGCAGGTTTAATTACTTCTTTTCCATTTAAAACAAGTGAAAAACTTTTAGAATCTCCATTACTTGAAGATAAAAGTTTATTTGATTTTTATATGGTTCCTGTAAATAAAGTAGCTTATATGATGGATTGTGATGATTTTAGAGAAGAAAATCAAGAAAAATTAGCTAATTTATTAAAAGAAATTGATAAAAAAATAATTATTAATAAAATTTTAGCTGTAGGAATTCAACCACCTAAAGAAGCATTTGATTTCTTAAAAACATTAGATTATGTAGATATGGTTGCTATTGGAATAGCTTCTGAAGTAGAAGCTGAACAAACTTTTACAGCTTTAAAAAAAGTTTAATTTTTTAAAAATATTTTTCATTTTTATTTTTAAAAAATTATTTATTTTTATTTTTTAAAATCTTTATCCAATTTATTTGTTTCTTTCAAGATAAAGATTTAATAACATAACAATAAGTGCTAAAATACCTAAAACTAAAACAATTTTATTGTAAGTTTGGGTTACACAAGTTACTGTGATTATAATAATAAGTAAAATTATACATATGAGAATTACTTGATTTTTAGTGATTTTCATTTTATCTGTTCCTATTTTTTATTTTTTAAATATTAATTTTATTTTTATAAAATTTATTTATTTTTTAAATTATTTTAAGATTTTTTTATTTTTTAAATTTTTAAATAATTTGAAATTAGTTTATTTAATTGTTTTTACGTTCTTTAATCAATTTTAAAAACTCTTTTGAGTCTTCTACTTCCTTCATTTCCCAAGATTTAATAACTGGAATTCCATCAAGTGAGTTATTAATTTTTTTATCTTTTAAAATAAAGAAAGATTCAGATGATGTTATTAAAGATAAATCTTTTAAACTAACTGCCATTTGTTTTAATTTTTTAGTATTGCTTTCATTTGGCATATTTACATTAGCTATTAAAGGATTTTCATTTTTTATATTTTTATCTCTAGATTCTTTATCTTGTCTACTTATTTCTGCTTTAGCTAATGTATCGAATGGGCTTTTATTTGTTGAGACAACACCAAAACCTAATTTAGCTAAATCTTTAGCATTATCGTGATGTTGGGTATTTGGGATATTTTTATTACTTAAATCTGCTTTAAGTTTAATATCTTCTTCACGATATGGTTCAAATAAATCAATATCTAATGTGATTTTTGTATTTAAAATTCTCTCTAAATCCATAGCTGTTTCTGTATTTGCACGAACAATTCCATTTTCATATTTATACATTGTAGCACGTGATACATGAGCAAGATCAGCTAAATCTTTTAAAGATAAAGAATATTCTTCCCTATATTCTTTTAAAACATTCCCATTAATTTTAACATAATATCCTCCTCTATCTGCTAATATTTCAGGATATTCATCATAAACAATCATGTTTTTTAAGGTTTCAAATCCAATAGCTGGAATTCCATGTCTTTCATAAACAACATCTTCTTCTAAGATATGGTTTTTAGACTTTAAACCTACAATGATTGGGGATGCTAAAAATACTTGGGAAATTTGTCTTATTTCTTGAATGTGAGATTCATTTATACTATCAATATTAACAAGGACTTTTAAGATAAGTAAAAGTAATTTTTTACGTGCAAGAAGGTCAAAACAACTTTGTTCATAGAAGTTTGAAGTTTCAAAGCCTTCTTTATTTAATAATTGATAAACTTCTTGTATCAATTGATTTCTATTTTGTATCATAAAAATTCCTCATTCTTAATAGCTAATTATTTATTTTATTATAGATAATATTAATTTAGATATTGTATTTAATAATCTTATTGTTTTATTTTTCAAAATAATGATTATGATTAGAAATTTTAGGAATGTTATTATGAATTTTCTTTATGTAGGTATTGATGATACTGATTCTCCAGATGGAATGTGTACTACATTTTTAGCTTCAACTATTATCAATGAATTAAAAGCAAATAATATTGAAATAACTGGATTTCCTCGTTTAATTCGTTTAAATCCTTTTGCAAGATTTAAAACAAGAGGAAATGGTGGTGTTTCTTTTAAAATAGCTATTAATGATGATAATAATTCTCAAATTAATGATATTGAATTAGCTAAAGAAATTATCTTAAGAAATGTTAGTGAACTTTCTATGTTTGATTGTGATAATACAAATCCTGGAGTTGTATTTTACCAAGGAGATATCACTGATGAGATGGTTGATTATGCATTCCATGCTATTTATGATATTATAACTATTGAAGAAGCAGAAGAATTTGCATCTAAAATTGGTGCTGAAATTCATAAATTTAAAAAGGGTAGAGGTATTATTGGATCTATTGCTGCAATTTCTTGTCCTCTTGAAGATTATACTTATGAATTGCTTGCTTATAGGCATAAAGATAAATATGGTACTCTCCGTCAAATTGATTATGATTCTGTAGTTAAAATGGATAGGGAAACTTATCCTGAAACTTTTGAAAATATTGATGGTAAATATTTAGCTATTGAACCTAAAACTCCATGTCCTGTTTTATATGGTATTAGATCTAATTCTCCTGAAGTTTTAGAAATTGCAAGAGATATTGTAATTCCTAATGAAGAAATTGTTGATTATTGTATTTTTAAAACAAATCAACATACTGATATGCATATTCAAAATGTTGATAAAATAGCTAATATGAAACAATATGCTTGTTATAAAGTTAAAGGAACTTTAAAAGATAATCCTCATGTAATTGAGGGAGGACATATGTTCTTTACTCTTGTTGATGAATCTGGTGAGATTGAATGTGCTGCTTATGAACCCACTAAAAACTTTAGAAAAACTGTTGCTAAATTAAGACAAGGTGATTATTTAGAAATTTATGGTGGAATTGGTGAGCAAAATACATTTAATATTGAAAAATTCCAAGTACTCAAGTTAAATGATATTGTCTATGAAAATCCAATCTGTAAGTGTGGAAAAAGAATGACTTCTGCAGGTAAAGGTAAAGGTTTTAAATGTAAACATTGTGGTGATAAGATTAGTGATGATAATAAAGTTGCTAAAAAAATAAGTCGTGACTTAATTAACAGTAAATTTTATGAAACTCCTGTTTCTGCCCGTAGACACTTATCAAAACCTTTAATTCGTATGAATTTAGATAAAAATTAGTATTTTAATTTTATTTTTTTATTATATTTCATATTTAAGAATATTTTTTAAGTATTTTATGTTTTTATTTATAATGATTTGTTATTTTTAAGAATGATGTAGTAGGTATTTATAAATTATAAATATTAAATTATTTTGGGCATGTTTTAATTCATACCTAATTTTTTCTTATTTTTTTAAAATTTTTTATTAAATTTCATCATTTTTTATTTATAATGATTTGTCATTTTTGGGAATGATATAGTATGTATTTATAAATGATGAATTAATAATCTAAAATTAAGAATAATTACATATTTGATTATTCGATATTATCAAAATTTAATTAATATTTAAATTTATTCATAATATGAATTTAATTTCGATTAATTGTTCATATTTTATGTGCTTTTTAAGTTATTAAGAGAATATCTTAATAATTATTCTTATGTTTATTTAGGAGTGATAAGTTATTAAAGACGATTTGCAACCTAATGCATTTAGGGATAAAACAGATTACGAAGTTAAAAAGAGACCACCGTGGGTTGAATATAAACTTCATATAGTTGTTTTTGTTTTAGTTGTTATCTCTAGTTGGATAGGTATTAAAGAATTTAAAATAACCGAAACCATCAGTATTTTGTTCTTACCATTAATTTATGCTTTAATTTTAGGTTTAGGATTATATTTAGCAAAACCTATTAAATTTGTGGGGCCGAAACAATCTAAAGTTGCTGAGGGTGTAATGGTTTTATTCATTGGTGTTTTAATTGCTAAATTAGCTGTTTCTAGTGGTTATGAAATTGCTACAATTTTTAGTGTAGGTTATGCACTGATTTTACAACAACTTGGTAATTTAGGAACTTTACTTGCTTTACCTGTTGCTTTACTTTTAGGTTTTAAGCGTGAAGTTATTGGTATGTCTACATCTATTTGTAGGGAACCTGATTTAGGTATTATTTTTGATAAATATGGTTTTAAATCTCCAGAATCTCGTGGAGTTTTAACAATATTTGTTATAGGGTCTGTTATAGGTACTGTTTTTATTAGTTTCTTATCTAGTATTTCTGCATCTGTTATTCCTTTCCATCCATATGCTTTTGCTATGGCTTCTGGTGTTGGTAGTGCTAGTATGAATGCAGCTGCAATAACTCCTCTTATGCATTTATATCCTGCAATGGCAGATACTCTTGAAGCATTTGCAGGTTGTAGTAATCTTCTTTCATTCTGTTTTGGTATTTATATGGTTATATTTATGGCCATACCTCTTGCAGAACTATTATATAAATGGTTGTATCCTATTTTAGGTAGAAAAGATGATGATGAAGATGAGGAGTACTCAGAAGAATATTCAGAACCTCAAAAACCTATAGAAAATACTAATGAAAATGAGGGTAAAATAATTAATTTAGATTTATCTCCAGGATCTGCATTAAGTTGGGGTAAACTTAAAAGATGGTTTGTTTTACTTTTAATATTTTCAATTATTGTTGCAATAGGTAATGCTGTAGGATTACAAAAATCTGTTTTAAATGGATTTATAGGAATGTTAATATTATCTATTATTACTATTATTGGTTTAGCTCTTGAAAGAATAATTTCTTGGGATATTCCAGCTTTACTATATATAAGTATAATAGGGATTATTTTAGCTATTCCAGGAATGCCAACCGCTGAAACTGTTTACTACTTTGTTTCATCTCTTGAGATTAGTTCAATTTGTACCGCATTTTTAGCTTATGTTGGTATTGCTATTGGTAATGATTGGGATAAATTTAAAAAGATTGGTTGGAGAGGAATTATTATAACAATGGTTGTTATTGCTGGAACTTATTATTGTTCAGCAACTATTGCACAAATCTCTTTAATGTTAACTCATGTTATTTAATTAATTTATTTAATTAAATTTCTTCTTTTTTTATTCTTTTTTAAGTTTTAATATTTCAATTATTTTATATACTTGTTTTAATATAATTTTTTATATGAGTATAAACGAATTTTCTAAGTTTTTAATTAACCTTCAATTTAATGGCATTCCTGAGGAATCAATTGAAAAAGCTAAATTATGCTTTTTAGATTATTTTTCAGTATGTAATAGAGGTTTAAATGAAGAGAGTTCTAAAATACTTATTAAATCATTAACTGAATTTACTAATTATGATAAATCTCTTTTAAATAATGGTTTAATAAGAGGAGTAGCTTCTCATAGCTTAGATTTAGATGATGGTCATAGATTAGCATTCCTACATCCTGGAGTTATAGTATTTTCAACTGCATTAGCTATAATTCAAGATGAAAAACTTAAAAGAGAATATAATTTCTCATCTAAAGATTTCTTTGAATCTGTAGTTGTGGGTTATGAAATAGCAGTTGTTTTAGGAAAGTTAGCTAATCCTAGCCATAGAAATCAAGGATTTCATAGTACAGGAACAATTGGTACTTTTGTAGCTGGAGCAGTAGCATCTAAGCTTTTAAAATTAGACTTAAATCAAACAAATAATTGTTTAGCATTATGTGGAACTCAAGCTGCAGGTCTTTTAGAATCTGATCATGGAGGTTCTATGGGAAAAGCACTTCATGCAGGTAAATCTGTTTATAATGGTTTACTTTCTGCAATTTTAGCAAAAAATGGTTTTACTGGTGCTGAAACTATTATTGAAGGTGAAGAAGGATTTTTAAAATCTATGGCCTCTACTTTAGATTTTGAAAACTTTAATTTTAAAAAATTTTTAGATGAAAATCTTGGAAAATTTCATATTAATGAAGTTTATCTTAAAAAATATCCATTTTGTAGGCATATTCATTCAACTATTGATTCTATTTTATATTTAAGAAGTCAACTCTTAAAATCTGATGAAAGTCTTGATTTTGCCTTAGATTTAATTGATGAGATTAAAGTTGAAACTTATAAAATAGCAAGTGAACATAATGATTACAATCCAAAGACTAAAGAAGCTTTAAAACAGTCTTTACCCTATGCAATAGCTATTTATTTAGTTTGTGGAGATTTGGATTTAGATAAAATTAATAATTTGATAAGTAAAGGTCTTTTAGATGATGATTTGAATAATTTAGATTCAAATAATTCAGATTTAGATTCAAATAATTTAAATACTGATTTAAATAAATTTGATGAAGAAATGATTCTTATAAAAGAAGTATCTAAAAAAGTTAAAATTTATCTTAATTATGATTTAGAAAAATTAACTCCTAATAAAAGATCATCTAAAATAATAATCAATTTTAGTAAAGATTATGCTTTTGGATTTGATTTTGATGAAAACCTTGAAAAAACTGTTTATTATCCATTAGGAGAAAGTGAAAATCCATTAGAGTGGAGAGATATTTTAGATAAATTTTCTAACTTAAATCCAAATTATGATATTAATAAATTAGAAATTATAAAAGATATGGAAAACAAAGATATGTATGATGTGTTAAAAAGGTTAATATAAAGTTAACACGAAGTGGTTAATATGATGGATGAGACAAAATTATCACTTAAAAAATTAGGAATTAATGAACTTGATTCTGATTATATATCAAATAAAAGATTTAAAGATGGAGGTCAATATAGGTTTGAAGTTCCTGGAATTCAAGGGCCTTCTACACTTAAATCACTTTTGGATGCTTGTAATGATTATGATTTAAGAATCCATAGAGCAACTCAAACAAAAGGAATAATGTTCTTATTAGATGATGAGATTAATCAAATGGTGGATTTAGCGAGTGGTGCGGATATTCAATTATTTTTAGCTGTTGGTCCAAGAGCAACTTATGATACAAGTGCTACTGTTCAAACTCCTGAAGGAAAACGTATTGGATACAGTCTTAGAGGTTATGATAATCTTGTTTTTGCTATTGAAGAAGTTAAAAGAGCAGTAGAATTAGGTGTAAGAGGTATTCTTCTTTACGATGAAGGGCTTCTTTATGTGCTTACTAAAATGATGGATGATGGAGAACTTCCAAAGGATTTACAATTTAAATTATCTGCTCATGCAGGTTGTTCTAACCCTGCTTCTGCAAAACTTTTTGAATCAATTGGTTTAAATTCTATTAATTCTGTTAGAGACTTACAAATCCCAATGTTAGCATCACTTAGAGATGCAATTGATATTCCAATTGATGTTCACACTGAAAATCCTAAATCTACAGGTGGTTTTATCCGTCATTATGAAGTTCCACAGATGATTAAAGTAGCTAGTCCTATTTATTTAAAAACTGGTGGTTCAATAGCTAAAACTCATAGTTGGAATACAACTGATAGTGAAGCTAAATCAAGAGCAAAACAAGTTGCTTTAGTTAGAGATTTAATTGAACG
>JAKSUD010000032.1 GCA_024409185.1 archaeon | reverse complement strand
TTAGGGCAAACATCTACACATACTTCACATAAAGTACATTCGTCTTCATGATCAGTTACAATTGCGTCATCTTCTAAAGCGAAGATTTCTACAGGACACATATCTACACATTCACCACATTTATCACATTTTTCTACATCAATAGTAATATTAGACATTTTTACACCATTTTTAGTTTTTAAAATTTTGAATTAATATAAATTTTATAATAAAAATTTAATTAATTTAAGTTTTAATTTTAAAGTTTTTAATTAAATAATTTAATTAATATGAATTTTTAAATTTTTTAATAATTTGATTTTTAAATTTTAAAGTTTAGTTTTAAAGAAATAATCCTAATAGAATAAATCTACCATTTTAGGATTAGTTAATTCTTCTTCAATTCTTATAAGCTCGTTTAATTTAGCTATTCTTTCTCCACCTACAGCACCAGTTTTAATCATTGGTGTTCCGAAAGCTACCGCAAGATGTGCAATAGTTTCATCAGTAGTTTCACCAGATCTATGAGAAACAACAGGCATAATACCATGTTCTTTAGCTAATTTAACAGTTGCATAAGTATCAGTTAAAGAACCAATTTGATTAGGTTTAATAATAATTGCATTTGCTAAATCTTTATTAATACCTTCAGCTAAAAGTTCAGGATTAGTTACAAATAAATCATCACCACAAATACGGCATTTATCACCAACTTTAGCAGTTAACTGGGAGAATCCTTCATGGTCTTTTTCATCAAAAGGATCTTCAACATAGAATAATTTATAAGTTTCAATTAATTCTTTAACATATTCTACTTGTTCTCCAACATCTCTTTCAATTCCGTCTTGAGTGTAAACATATTTTTGTTTATCTCCATCCCAGAATTCAGAAGCAGCCATATCTAAAGCAGGTCTAATTAAAAATCCTAATTCATCTCCAACTTCTTCACATGCTTGAGATTGAATTTCTAAAGCTTGGTCGTTAGTAATGTTTGGAATCCATCCTCCTTCATCACCTTTACCACCTGTAAAGTTAGAGTCTTTTTTAGCTATAAGTTCTTTTAATTTTTTGTGAATAGCTACATTAGCAAATACTGCTTCTTTAACATCATTAGCCCCTACAGGAACTACTAAAAATTCCTGAATATCTGGTGCATTAGGACCAGCATGAGCTCCACCATTCATCATATTTCCTAAAGGATAAGGCATTTCATTTACGAAATTACCTCCTAAAAAGGAATAAAGTGGTAAGTTATAAGATACTGCAGCTGCTTTAGCCACAGCCATAGAAACTGCTACAGCAGTATTACCACCAATAGCAGACATATTGTCAGTTCCATCAATTTCTTTTAAAACTAAATCAATATCTTCAATATCTTCAGCAGACATTCCAATAAGTTCAGAGGCAATTAAATCTTCAACTTCACCAATTACTTGATCTACTCCACCTTGTGGGAAAGATTGGACTTCTCTAGAACCTGTACTTGCACCACTTGGTGCAGCTGCTCTACCGAATCCATTCCAAGTAATTATATCTACCTCAACAGTAGGGTTTCCTCTACTATCTAAAACTTTTCTTACACGAACATCTTCGATTACACTATCCACAATAACACCTCAATGAGAGTTATATTATGTAAATTACTAAATATCACCAATCCCCTAAATGAGTGTTACCTATGTTAAATAAATTACAATATCATTAATTACTAAATATTAACTTATTAAATATTTAGCTATTAACTAATATTCTACTTATCTAAAAAGTTTAGTTATTTCTTACCATAAAATCTATAATGGATTATTTAATAATCATAAAAAAACTAGAGGTTGATTTATAGATTGCA
This sequence comes from archaeon, assembly GCA_024409185.1. Classification (GTDB taxonomy): domain Archaea; phylum Methanobacteriota; class Methanobacteria; order Methanobacteriales; family Methanobacteriaceae; genus Methanobrevibacter. The sequence continues at coordinate 6,770 of JAKSUD010000032.1, read as the reverse complement.
TATGATATTTTAATAATTTCCAATGAGTTTAATAGATAAATCAATAATAATTATCTACAATATTATTTAGTATTTTATTATTTAAATACTTAATAGTAAATTTTACTTTATTATCTAAAGTAAATATAACTTTTATAAAGTTAATTTTTATAAATTTAACTTTATTATCTAAAATAACTATAAATTTTAAAGTTAATTTTTATAAATTTAACTTTTAAAGTTAAAACCTAATTTTAAGTTTAGAGAAACTTAAAATTATAGGCTAATCTTTAAAGTCATAAGACTATTTAATTTTTAAAATTTAATATGAATTAAAAATTAAAAAATATATTTTATCCATAGATATTAAACTTAAATAAAGTTAAATAAATTAAAATATTAAATTATTTAATTTTTTGGTTTAACATCTAAAGGTAAAACACCTTCTTCAAGTTCTAAAGCAGCTATATCAATAGGATCAAGAGAGTCACCAATTTCTACTTTAGGTTTAGCACCCATAGAAAGTTGAATAGCTCTTGCACCAAGGATTCTAGCTTTTTCAAATCTTGTTAATTTTCTTTCATTGCTTTTTTTTGCAGCCATTATAAAACTCCTAATTATTATAGCTAATAATACATTAGCAGTACAAGCTACTTAAGTAATTATTAAAGAAAAAATCTTTAATAAAAATTAAAATAGCAAAACTTCAGTTAAAACTTAAAAATAAAAATTATTCCCAAGTTTCAACATGAGTAATAAGCATTCTTCTACAACAATATCTTGTAATACCCATATCATCTAAAATAGCTTTTGATTCTTCACCATTAGCTAATCTATTTTGATATTCATCAAAATATGCAGAAACGGGCTTTCCACAACTTATACATCGTATAGGTATCATATTAAATCATCATTTCCTTTTTTAATAATGTAAAAATACAATTTAAATAATGCAAATTACATTATAAATATAAATTTCATTAAAAATCTTAAAAAATATTAAGTAACTACTTATAGAAAAATCTAAAAGCCGTTAAATAATATATTCTAAGTTAATAAGTAAATTAGAACAGTTTTTAACTAATTCAAAGGAATTAGCAACAAACTGTATAAATAAACTTATCTGTAACTTTTTTGTTTACGAGCTCTTGCTCCAGGACCACCGTATTTTTTAGGTTCAGAACGTCTTGGGTCACCTACTAACATGGTTCTGTCATATTGAGTATAAACTTCTTTAAGATCCATGTCTTGAGTCCATTGTACTAAACCTTTAGCAATTACCATACGTGCAGCTTCAGCTTGGCCCATAACTCCTCCACCATTTACTCTAATAGTGATGTCTACATTATTTGCAACATCTCCTGCTAAAATTAATGGTTCGGTTAATTTTAAACGTGCAAGTTCTGGAGAATAAAGTTCTAAAGGAACTTTGTTAATTCTAACTTTACCAGTACCTTCTTTAACAGTACCTCTTGCGATAGCTGTTTTACGTTTACCGCTAGTATGAACAACTTTCATAAAATTACACTCCATAATTTATTATAAAATAATTCATAAACATTTCAACAATTTAATTAGTCAATTTCTCACTTAAACTAAATCTTATAAATCAAAAGATTTATTCAAATTTAGCTCCTAAAAGTTTAGAAATTTCTCCTAATTCCATACCTTTTTTAATGTTATTATATTCAGCTTCTGGTATAGTTACAAGTTCCACATCTGCGTATTCTTCAGGAACTCCAACGAAAGCTTTTAAACCTTTGAAAGCAACTTTACCTTTAGATTTTTTGAAAGGTAACATTCCTCTTACAGTTCTTCTGAATATATCTTCTGGTCTTCTTGGGTATTTAGGACCTAAGTCACGAGGGTTAGAAATAGATTTTCTATCTACTCTTTGTTTGTACTTAGCATAAGCCCAATCTTTATTACCAGTTAACATTATTTTTTCAGCGTTGAGAACTACAATCTCTTCGCCTTCAAGAAGTTTCTTACTAACAACACTAGCAAGTCTTCCTAAAATATGTCCTTCACCGTTAATAATCATCATAATTCTATCCCCTTAAGCTTATAACATAATCTTAACATTACTACCTTTAGGATTGTCTTCTGCTAATTTAGCAATAGAAATTGCTTCGCAACCTGCTTTAGCTAATTTGCTTTCCGCATTTTTAGTGAATCCTAATGCAGCTACAGTAACTTTGTGGTCTAAATTTCCATCAGATAATACTTTACCTGGAACAACAACAGTTTCTCCATCTTCAGTATTTCTATTAATATGATTAAGACTTACTTCAGCTTGACTTCTGCAAGATCTTTCAAGTTTAATAGCTACTTCTTTCCAAATAGCTACTTCTTCATCATAAGACTGTTTTCTAAGATTTTTAATAAGTGCAATAAGGTTAGGATTAGTTTTCTTAATTTCTCTAGCCATTATTTGCTTCCTCCTTTACTAAATGTGATAAACTCGTCTGCTTTATAATCTAAAACATCACAAGCTTTTAATAAAACCTCTTTAGGAGGCATTGATCCATCAGTTTCAATTTTAAATATAAAATCATTTTCTTGATACCCAACTTGAACATAGTTAGAACCAGATGCTTGTTGTGCTCTAATACAAGCTTTACAAAGAGAACAATTTTCAATATCAATAACTTCGATAGTGTTTTCTTCTTTGTTTGCTTCTAAAACATTTCTTGGACAAGCTTCTACAGCTGCAAAATCAACATCTTCATCTTCATTAAAAGTGATTTTAGGGTATTGTTTGTAAGCACATACAGTGGTAGGAACCCATTTTGCATGTTCTTTACCTCTACCTAATTTTGCAACAGCTTCTAATTCAACTTCTTGATTATCTTTTAATTTTAAAAGTGGTATGGTATCAAATACTGGTTTAATTTTTGAGTCATTACAAGTTAAATCTCCGGAATAAATTACTTTAGTTGTTCCGTCTCCGTCTCCAACTTCATTTAATGTGAAAGAAACACTACATTTTGGACAGTATTCTCCTTTTTCAGCATCACATTCACATTCTTCAGGCATTACTAACCCTTCAATAGATTCTAAATCAGAAACTAAAGGAGTTAAACCTAATCTATGAGCTAATACCTCATCAAACATTGCAGAGTCATTTTTAACAATAAAAACATCTTCAATAGCTAATTTAGGAACTTGCATCATTGCACTTCTTCTAATAGCATTGACAAAAGGAACTTCTGCATCACGGACTATGAAAACCATTTCGTTTTCATCTTGTTTTTTGACATCAATTTCCATATTAAACCCTTCTTATACTCTTCTTCCTCTTTTACCGCCTGGTCTTCCAGTACCGTCGTGAGGTATAGGAGTTATATCTTCAATTTTACCTATTTTAATTCCAGCTCTTGCTAAAGCACGAATAGTTGCTTGTGCACCAGGACCTGGACTTCTAGGACCATTTCCACCAGGAGCTCTTACTCTTATGTGTAATCCAACAAAACCTTTTTCTTTTGCATCTTCAGCTGCTCTGTTAGCTGCTTCCATTGCTGCAAAAGGAGAAGCTTGTTGTCTGTCTGCACGAACTACTCTTCCACCAGACCATTGACAGATGGTTTCTGCTCCAGTAATATCTGTTACAGTTAAGATAGTATTGTTAAAGGATGAATAAATATTAACTATTCCCCATTTTTCATTATTTGCCATAATCTTCACCTTCTATTCTTCTTTTGCTTGGTTAAATTCAGCAATTTGTTTAGCTACTGGAGAGGATGGATAGAAATCAATTAAGTCTTCTTCTCCTCTTTTAACTACATAACTTGGAGAGTTAATTTTTTTACCATTTAAAGCAATATGTCCGTGTACAACAAACATTCTTGCTTCTTTAGCAGTTCTAGCTAAACCTTTTTGGTGAACTACAGTTTGTAATCTTCTTCTTAAAATGTCTTCAACAGTTAAGTCAAGAATATTTTCTAATTGAGCACCTTCATCAAGAACTCCAGTTCTTTTCAAGTGTCCTAATAATTCATTTCTCTCTACTTCAACTTGGTCTTGAGAGAAACCGAGTAAGTATCTTGCTTCCCTACTATATTTTCTAACTAAAGTATCAGCTTTCCAAATCTCTTTCTTATTTTTTAAGCCGTATTTAGCCATCAATTTGTTTTCAGATTTAATTCTTTCTGCATTCCAAGGATGAGGTGGTGTATTATACTTTTTCCTTGCTTTTCTTGGATGTCCCATAATCACATCTCCTTAATTTTAATCATAAATTTATATAAATCGTAAAAAATCAATTAATTATCTTCTAGAACGGCTTACACCAACAGTAGAACTGTGTCTGAAAGTAGATTTAGTTCTTTGACCTCTAACAGGTAAACCGACTTCGTGTCTTCTTCCTTTGTAACTTCTGGTCTTTTTCATTCTGTTTAAGTCATCTCTTAAAGTCATGTCAAGATCTGCTTCAATTAAATGAAGATCGTCACCAGTAGTATAGTCTTTACGTCTGTTTAACATCCAATCAGGGACGTCAAATTCTTGAGGATTTTCTAAAATCGCTTCGATTTTAGCAATATCTTCATCAGAAGTATAACCGATTTTTTCTTCTACGTTTAATCCTAAAATAAGACAGATAGATCTAGATAAGGATAATCCAACACCTTTAATCTCAGTTAAAGCTTGTTCAATTTTCTTATTTCCATCTACATCCTTTCTGGAAATACGCACTAAGTGCTTAAAGTCGTCTTCCATTAAAGTAACCTCCATATATTTTATAGAGCGAACCCACGAGACGTTTAATAGCGGATTCGAATGCTTTATTAAAGCACAGTTTTTTCAACAATATAAAACTTAGTTAATAAACTAAGAGTGCAAATATCAGAATAAAAACCAATTTAATAAACTCTAATTGAATGCTATACTATAGAACGGGAATATGGTAAATTGCCATAAGATAGCCATAGCTAGATTATAAAATTCAACTAATTAAAAAAGAGCAAAATATTAAACCTAATTCGTAAAGCTTAATAAAATTAGGTTTAAGTTATTAATAAATTTTAAAATATAAGAATAAATTAAAATTTACTAATTATAATCCTAATAAATAGAATTATTAAATTGCAATATACTAATAAACGCCGAGACTGGGATTTGAACCCAGGCGAGGAGAACCCTCACAAGATTTCCAGTCTTGCGCCTTACCAGGCTAGACTATCTCGGCATATCTAACACATATAATACATATGATATAATTATGTAAGTTTATACTAGTATATAAATGTTTTGATGAAATAAGGTAAAATAAGAAAACTTGTAAATAACCACAACAAAATTATATTAAATTTCATAATATTTAAATATTTTTTATGAAAAATCAATAGAACCCTCCAAATAAATCAAAAATTATATATAGAAAGAAACAAAATTTAAAGCAACTAATAGAATGAAAATTATATAAAAAACAAAATTTAGAACTATGATGGAGAATAAATATGGAAATTAAATCAATACAAGATATAATCAATGAAACACAAAACGCTTTAAATCTAAAAGATTATGAATTGGCTTATAAAATAGCTAAAGAAAATATTGATTTAAATAAGGAGTATAAAGAAGGAGAATATGTATTTAAGAATATGCTTGAAGAATTCTTATTTAAGGTACATATTAAAAAAGAGATTATTAGAAAATATCCATTAATTCTTGATTATTCAACATTATACTCAACATATGGTAAAATCTTACTTAAATTTGAAAGAATTGAAGAAGCAGAAAAAAGTTTTAATCTTTCAATAAATTATAATCCTACAAATATAAAAGGATTATTTGGATTAAGTGAAATTAAAAAATATGAAAATAAATGGGCAGATTATGAAAAAATAATTCTTGAAACATTTAAATTTGCATATACTCCTGAAGATTTAGGAATATCATTTAGAAAATTAGCTATTTATTATTTTAATAAATACAATTTAAAAACTGATAAAGAAGATAATGAAATTGGATCTTATTTAACAATATTAAGTAAAGAATATGATAAAGATTCAAAAATAGCTATTGAAGAATTAAAACATTTAGAAAATATTATAGACAAAGAGTTTAAAGATGTAAATATTAATGAAATTAAAGATTATTTAAAATCTAAAGAATTACCTTATGGTCCCGCTATTGAAATAGTAACAATTTGTAAAAGTTTAGGATTCCAATTAGATGAAGCTAAAAAAGTAGTTCCTGCATTACATTATTTTAAAATAGCTTATAATTTAACAAAAGATGAAGATATAAAATTAACTATAGATGATTTAAATGAAAAAATAGAAAAAAGATTAAATAGCTAATTTTAGTGAAAGTAATGAAAGTTATGTTAAATACTAAAATTTAAAGATTAAAAACCTAAAAGTTATAAATCTAAAAGCTGTTTCTTTTTAGCTTCAAATTCTTCTTCGGTAATTATTCCTTCTTTAAATAACTCATGATACTTTCTAATCTCATCAGTAGTATTTGATACAAAGATTTCTCCTTTATCTAATTCTCCAGTTACTTTAAATTTCAAAACTCTCTCAAATTCATCAAGCATCACCTCATCTGTAACTCGAAGAGTTAAGAAATGATCTAAAGTATCAATACATAATTTATTGAATGCTTTTCTATCAATTTTATTTACAGAAATACTATCATAATTAAGATTATAAGAATTTTTCAATTTACCAGTAAATCTACTTTTTTCTTCAATAAATAAAGAATCTAAATCAAAAGATATAACTCCATTATAAGTATTTTCACCATCTTTTGTTTTATCTTTTAAAATACCAATAGATTTAAAA
>JAKSUD010000031.1 GCA_024409185.1 archaeon | reverse complement strand
GTATAATTATAAAATTATATTTAAAAATTATAATACAACTTTAAAAAATTATATTTATTAATTAATTTCAGTGATTTTTATGAGTAATGTTAAAGATATGTCCCTTGCTAAAGAAGGGATTAGGAAAATTGAATGGGTTCAAAAACATATGCCTGTTTTAGAACATATTAAAGCTCAATTTGAAGAAGAAAAACCTTTTGAAGGTATTACTATTGGTTCATGTTTACATTTAGAACCTAAAACTGTTAATTTAGGTTTAACTTTACAAGCTGGTGGTGCTGAAGTTGCTATGACTGGTTGTAATCCATTATCTACTCATGATGATGCAGCTGCAGGTGCTGCTGAGTTAGGATTACATATTTATGGTTGGAGAGAACAAACTGATGAGGAATATTATCAAGCTATTGATGATGTTTTATCCCACAAACCAGATATTATCATTGACGATGGTGCAGATATGATTATGTATTTACATGAAAAACGTCCTGAACTTTTAGATAATATTATGGGTGCTTGTGAAGAAACTACCACAGGTGTTCACCGTCTTGTTGGAATGAATGATGATGGTGCTCTTAAATTCCCTGTAGTAGCTGTAAATGATGCTTATACTAAATACTTATTTGATAATCGTTATGGTACTGGTCAATCCTCATTAGATGCTATTATGGGAACTACCAATATGTTAATAGCTGGTAAAAATGTTGTTGTATGTGGATATGGCTGGTGTGGTCGTGGAGTAGCTTCTCGTGCATCTGGTTTAGGTGCAAATGTTATTGTAACTGAAGTTGATCCAATTAGAGCACTTGAAGCAAGAATGGATGGTCACAGAGTAATGCCTATTCGTGAAGCTGTAAAAATAGCTGACCTTGTTGTAACTGTAACTGGTAATATTGATATTATTAAAGGTGATGACTTTAAATATATGAAAGATGGCTGTATGTTATCTAACTCTGGTCACTTTAATGTAGAAATCAACCGTCCTGATTTAGAAGCTCAAGCTGTAAGTGTTGAAGAAGTACGTGAAAGTATTGAAATGTTTACTATGGCTGATGGTAGAAAAATCTATTTACTTGCTGATGGTAGACTTGTTAACTTAGCAGCTGCAAGAGGTCAAGGACACCCTGCTGAAATTATGGATATGAGTTTTGCTGTTCAAGCTTTATCTGCTAAATATATTCTTGAAAATGATTTAAAAGTAGGTGTTGAAAAAGCTCCTGATATGATTGATGATTCTGTAGCAAGATTAAAACTTAAAGCTATGGGAATTGAAATCGATTCCTTATCAGACCGTCAAACTGAATATCTTGGAAACTGGAGAGAAGGAACTTAAATTCTCTCTTCTTTTTTTATTTATTTAATATAATACATTTAATATAATCTTTGTAAAGAATTAGTTAATAATTCAAAATTTATTTTATCTTATTTATCTTGTTAGATGATATTATGTCTTATTTTCGTTATATTGATAATGGAGAAGGTCCAACAAAGCTTTTCATTGGTGGAATCCATGGAAATGAAGGTAAAACCATCATTAAAATTTTAAGAAAATTAAAAGCTTCTGATTTTTCTAATGGACAAATTTATATCTATAATTTTGATGAATCTCCATATATTTCAACTTTAAAAGAAGAATTTTATGAGTCTAATCAAGGTAAAAAGATTATTAGTTTAATTGAAAAACATAAACCTGATTTTTATACAGAATTTCACTCTTATCATCTTAAAAATTATGAGAAATTACTTGATGAAAGTAGATTAGAATCTCAAGGAGTTCCTCCTTTAATTAGTTGTGATAATCATGTTTTAGTAAGTTCTGTATCTCCACTTATTCGCCAGAAATATTTTACAAGAGATACTATTTGTAAAACTTTAGAAATTCCTGCTTTTGAAGAATATGACTTTGATAAAGAACTTGTTGAAAAATATGATTTTGATTTAGATGCAATTTTAAATCGTTATTTTGACTTTTTAGATTTAATATGTTCTTCTAAAGATAGAAAAGATTTTGAAGACCGTATTTGGGTAAAATATCCTCATCAAGTTGAACTTGCTATGGAATATGTAAAATATGTTTGGGATGAAGATTTTCCACCATATTAATTTTTTATTTTAAAAAAGTATTAAAAGTATTAAAAGTATTAAAAATAGTTAAAGTAATAGTTAAATTTTAAAGTTGCATATTAGTTTAAAAAAAGTAAATAAGTTAGATAATTGGCTTTAGAACCAATCTTCTAAACTTTTTTGACTTGTATTTAATTTTTTCATTTTATTTGTTACATTCATAACTCTTGTTTGTGAAAATCCATGTTCTTCACACATAAATTCGCAGAGTTTTTCAATGTCAACATTCTTAAACTTAATATTATAATCAGGATTTACTTCAGGTTTAAGGAAGATTTTTCTAAGTTCATCAGGGTCAATTGGGAAATCAACATCTAATTTTATAAGTGCTTCTTCTAAAGTACCTTCTTTTATAAGTTTCATTCCTCTTTTTGCTCCGATTCCATGAATTCCATCATTAAAATCAGTTCCAACCATTAATGCAAGATCAATTAATTGTTCTCTTGTAAGTTCAACTTCATTTAAAGCTTTACTAAGTTCAATATACTCTAAGTGGGAAAATCCTCCACTTAAAGTAAGATTTCTAATAATTCTTGTAGCTCCAAAAAGAAGACAATCATAATCTTGGGATGCTACAGCCCATGCATCACCTTGTGCAACCATATAAGATGCTTGTGCTTCTCCTTCACCTTTTGCTTGAACATAAGGAATTCCCATTGCATCTAATAATGTTTTAGAAGATTCAATAATGTATGGTGTCATTCTTGAAGTTCTTATTGCATATTTTCTTGCAGCTTCCTCATCACCTAATGCAATAGCTTCCCTTCTTTGCCTTTCAGCTTCTTCTTTAATAGCTCTTCTCTCTTGTAATGTTTTAGCTTTATAAGGTGAAGATTGACCATCAAAAACATAAATAGGTTTTATTCCTTTTTCTACAATTGAAGAAGTTCTATATAAAATACCGCTTAAATGAGAGGTTACATTTCCATTATGATCCATTAAAGGAGTTCCATCTCTTTGACGTATTCCTGATAAAAATTGATAAATTGTATTATATGCATCAATAGCTACAGTTCTACCTTCTAAATCATCTAAATATATTTCTTCTGGAGAAACTATATCTTTAAATTTTACTCCCATTCTTTCACCTATTTAAGTTTTAATTTTCATAAATTATTAAGTTTTTATTAATTAATGAGATAATTTATTAGTTTTATTTTAAGTTGTATAATTTAATTTTTTAATATTATTTTGAGTTTAAATTATCTGGATTTTCAATGAATCCAGAAATTGCAGATGCTGCTACTACAGCTGGATTAGCTAAGTATACAGAAGAGTTTGAATCTCCCATTCTTCCTTTAAAGTTACGATTTGTTGAAGAAATACTAGTTTCTCCTTCTGTAAGAACTCCCATATGTCCTCCAAGACATGGTCCACATCCAGGGTTACAAAGAATAGCTCCTGCATCAAGGAATGTTTTAATATAACCTCTTTCCATAGCTATTTCATAAATTTCTTTAGATGCTGGAATAATAATTAATCTAACATCATCATGAACCTTTTTACCTTCAAGTACTTTTGCAGCAGCTTCAAGGTCAGATAATCTACCATTTGTACAAGAACCAATAAATCCTTGGTCAATATGAGTTCCAGCTACTTTTGATAATGGTTTAACATTATCTACATCATTTGGACAAGCTATTTGTGCTTCAAGATCATCTACATTAAAGAAATATTCTTTTTCATATACAGAATCTTTATCAGATTTTAATATATTTAATTGGTCTTGGGTTTTACCAGTTCTACTACAAACATAGTCAATTGTAGCTTTATTTGGTTCCATAATACCATTTTTAGCTCCCATTTCAATTGCCATATTTGTCATAGTCATTCTACTTTCAACATCTAAATTGTCAATAGTTTCACCACAGAATTCAGCAGTTTTATAAGTAGCTCCAGCTATTCCAACTTCACCAATAATATTTAAAATAAGATCTTTTGATACAATACCTTCAGGAAGTTTACCTTCAACTTCTATTTTTAAAGCTTCAGGAACCATAAACCATGTTTTACCAGTTGCATAAACCATAGCTAAGTCAGTAGATCCCATTCCAGTTGAAAATGCACCAAATGCACCATAAGTACAGGTATGTGAATCTGCACCAACAATAATTTTTCCAGGTTCAACTAAACCTTTTTCAGGTAAAACTTGGTGGCAAATACCTTCTCCATGAGTATAATGATGAGTGATATTTTGAGTTTTAATAAAGTTTCTAGCTACTTTCTGGAATTCTGCACTTCCAATAGTATTTGCAGGAATAACATGGTCAAATACAATAGCTATTTTTTCATTATCCCATACCTTATCACTTATCTTCTCAAAGGTTTTAATAGCTGGTAGAGAAGTTCCATCGTGAGACATAGCTAAATCTACACTAACTTCTATAATTTCACCAGGACTTACTTCTTTTCCATATTTTTGTGATAAAATTTTCTCAGTAATATTCAATTTTAATCGCCTTTTTATACAACTTAATTTAAACTATTATTATATTATTTAAATTATTATTTAAATCTTTAATTAAAAATAGCATTAATTAACTTTATAATAATTAAAAGTAATAAATTTAATATAAGAATTGAGATGAATTTTATGAATAAGGATGTTGTAATTTCTTTTTTTTAAAAAAGAGTCTGTTTTTGTTATTGCTTGTATTTTAGCAATAATTTCTTGCTTTTTTGTAAAACCTTCTTATTTGTATTTTGATTATATAAATTGGAAAACTCTTATAATTCTTCTTATTATGATGATTATTGTCCAATTTTTAAATGTTTTAGGAATATTTAATTTACTTGTTTTTAGATTATTGGATAAGGTTAGAACAACTCGAAAACTTGTTTTTATTCTTGTATTTTTATGTTTTTTCACTTCAATAATAATTACAAATGATGTTTCTCTTATTACATTTGTTCCTTTTGCGATTCTTGCTTTAAAAAAGGCAAATGCAGAAGATTTGATAATATTTACAGTTGTTCTTCAGACTATTGCAGCTAATATGGGGGCTATGCTTCTTCCAATAGGTTCTCCACATAATATTTTTATGTATTATGTATCTGGAATTTCATTTATATCTTTTATAATGTTATTATTGCCTTATGTTATTGTATCTTTTATATTTTTGTTTATACTTTGTTTTACAGTATCAAAAAGAGAAATAACTGTTCCTGTTATTGATGAAATTGATGATAATATTTGCTTAAATAATAATGTAGGTGGCTTTTTTAAAAAAGTATTTTCAGGTGTTGATTACTTTTTACTTTTGACATTTGTTGCATTTTTTATTTTAATTGGAAACTTGCAAAATATGCCATTTATTTATGAATTCTTTAAAAATTTAATTGTTGGAAATGAATTAGTTTGTGGTATTTTAGCTTCACAAATAATTTCTAATGTTCCAGCTGGTGTTATGTTAAGTGGTTTTAGTACTAATTATAAAGCTATTATTTTAGGAATAAATATTGGTGGTTTAGGTACTTTAATTGCATCAATGGCCAATCTTATTTCATATAAAATATTTATAAATGAGTTTAATAATTTAAAATGGAAATTTATTGGAATATTTACAGTTTGGAATATTATTTTATTAGCTATTTTAGTAGTTGTTTATTTGATAATTGGTTAAATTTTATAAAAATAGCTAATTCTAAAAAGAGTTAAAATAAAAATTAAAAAAAATAGTTTAAAAAATAAGAAATAATGTGAAATTAAAAAAATTAAAAATAGTGTTTAGAACTCGAAAGGTCCTTCAACACTTTGTACAATTTCTTTAAATACTTCATCATTAATGTATTTTCCTTCTTCTCTGCTTTGTTTTACTTTTTCAACGATTTTACAAAGCTGATCTTTAGTTACTTCATAACCATATTCATCAAGTTTAGCTTTTACAGCTCTACAACCTGAATGTTTACCTAAAACTAATTGTCTTTTCCCACCAACAAGTTCTGGTAAGAATGGTTCATAAGTGAGAGGTTCTTCAATAACTGCATCTACATGGATTCCAGATTCATGTCTAAACATATTCTTACCAACAATTGGTTTATTTTCAGGAACTCTAATTTTAGTTCTTTCTTCAACTAATTTTGAAAGAGATTGGATATGTTTAGTTTTAAATCCTAAATCATGACTATATAATATTTTTAAAGCCATAACAAGTTCTTCAAGTGATGCATTTCCTGCTCGCTCACCAATTCCATTAACAGTAGTAGAAACACAGTTTCCACCTGCAAGTAATCCATAAATAGAGTTGATAACTGCAAATCCAAAGTCATTATGACAATGCATAGCTATTCTTAAATCAGTAACTTTTCTAATTTCTTGTACTAAAAAGTAGATTCCTTGAGGAGTGATAGCTCCTGTAGTATCTGCTATATGAACTCTGTCTGCACCATAACTTTCAGCATTTTTATAAATTCTTTTTAAGAAGTCTAAATCAGTTCTTGTAGCATCTTCTGAAGAGTATGCTACATATAATCCATGATCTTTTGCATATTCAATAGCATTCATAGAAATTTCCATAGCTTCTTGTCTTCCAATATGCATTTTATGTTGAAGATGAATATCGGAAGTTCCCATGAAAGTGATAACTCCATCAACATCACATTCAAGAGCTTTATCAATATCTTCTTTTTTAGCTCTGGTTAAACAAATTACACTTGCATTTAACCCTTCATTAGCTATTGATTTTACAGTTTGTGCTTCTTTTTTAGAAACAATTGGAAAACCTGCTTCAATTTGATGTATTTTAAGTTCATCAAGCTTTTTAGCTATATCTATTTTGTCTTCAGGGGATAAACAAACACCAGGAGTTTGTTCTCCATCTCTAAGAGTTGTATCATAAATAAGAATATCTTTTGGGAATTTTATTTCCGCTTCTTTATTAAAAGGACTTATATAATATTGCATTTTCCTTCACTTCATTTTAACCTATAATTAAATAATATGTTTTATAATCTTTTAAACATTTTTATATTTTATAATCTTTTAAACATTTTTATATTTTATATTGCTATAATGTAAATACTTTGTTAATTTTTAAAATAGCTATTCGATTTTATTAAATATTAATTTAAGTTTTTTAATTAAGTTAAGTGAATATTATGGCAAGTTTAGAACATTTTTTTAAATATTTATTAAAGTTTAGTACTTTGTCTCATAGAGTAGTTAATAATTATGCAGAGTATTGCTCCAATTATAATGAATACTATTCTATCGGTGATGAAGTTAATTTGAGGGATACTTATAAAAGCTATTGATAATGCAAGTAATGTAGAGAAAACCATTCTTATAACATATTTATTTTCAAGATAATACATTGTATAGAAATAAGAGAATATTACAATGAGTAGTAATGCAATATCTTTTGCAACTACATTTAAACCAAGAATGCCAATTGTACCTTGTCTTAAAATTAAAATATCGATTAAAATAAATCCAATTACTCCTATAATTGTCCCTTCAATTTTCTTAAATCCTTTTGTTACTAAATTTGTATTTGGTCTAAGTATTCCAATAGCTGTAAAACTTAACCATTTTGCAGTAGGGATTTTGAAATAAATAGCTATAAATTCAGATAGAGCTACTATAATAGCTAATTCAATTGCAAATAAATAATGTTGTTTATCTTTTCTAAATTTAGAAAAAATTGTTTCTTTAAATGTTAATTTAGTGCTTGAATTTGTATTTATAGTGCTTGTTGAATTAGGATTTTCATCTTCTGATTCTTCTTTTTTATTTATCAAGCTATGAACTATAATATTTATTATAATTACAAGTATACTTGCACCAATAAGACTTAATAGTCTCATGCTTAAGTTAGAATAATTAATATTGTTACTTATAAGATAAACAAATTCTAATGCAAAAACATAATAAATGAGTTTATTAATATTTTTTGTTAGTATAACAATTAAAAATATAGTTAAAAACACTATTAAAAAACTTAATGTAGGGAGTTTACAAGATAAAAATGCTAAAAGTCCTATGGATAAATTCGTAAGTAATATTTTTAAGAAATTAATTGTTAATTTCTTTTTTAAATCTTGTTTAACTAGAATAATACTTAAAACTATTGCCATTATTGCAATGATTATATTTTCACTTCCAAATAATAAACTAAAAACTAAACATATTATTAACATAACTATGAATAAAGCTGTAAATTTTAGTAAAGTTTTAGTTTTCATTTTATCACAAGATTTGGGTTGTTATCATAGGATTTAATGTTTTTCATAAGATTTATTGGTTATTACAGGATTTAATGGTTACCATATATTTAATGGTTATTTGAAGAAGTTTTTTTAGAAGAAATTTTATTGTTTATCTTTATTTTCAAGTAATTCTAAATAAGAAGTTCTCTCAAAACCATCTGTAATGCCTAATTTTTTAAACATTTCAAAAATGCTTTTTTGAGCTTGGCTATAGTCAGAACCATCTTTTAAAGTGATTTCTATTTCCATGTATGGATCTAATCCTTTAATATCATCAAGACTAATTTCATAGTTATTTATTTTATAATATTCTCTGTTTTTAATAACAGTTCTAACTTCTTTAAATCCTAAATTTTCAAATATTTTCTTA
>JAKSUD010000030.1 GCA_024409185.1 archaeon | reverse complement strand
AAATCTCAATTTTTCTTTTCAAAAGGAGTTATTTTAGTTGAAGGTATAACTGAAGCTTTGTTACTTTCTACGTTTTCAAAGATAATGGATATTCAATCAGGAAATGATAATAAAATTTATGATTTAGAAAAAAATGGTATTGAAGTTATTGTCACTGGAACTTCTTTTTCTCATTATGCTAAATTATTTACAGATAATGATAAAAATAAAAGATTAAATTTCAGATGTTCTATTATAACTGATTGTGATTCAAATAAAAGGAATGGTAAAGGAAGAGTTAAAAATTTATTAGATTTAAAGAAAAATAATTTAAATGTTTTTTATACTAAATATACTTTTGAATGTGATTTATTTGATTCTAATAATGAAAATGATATTATTTTAACTGTTTTTGATAATACTCATCTAAAAATTAGAAAAGGATTAGATGAATCTGAAGAGTTTAATGTTAAAAAATTTATTAAAAGCTTAGAATCAAATCAATCTAAATCTGATTTTGCATATAATCTATCTAGATTTTTAGATAATAAGCTAAATGAGTATGATATAAGTAATTCTAAGGATAATTGTATTTTTGAATTTAAAGTACCTACTTATATAAAAAATGCAATTAAATTTGTTGTAGGTGAAGATATTGAGTATTGAATTATCTGATGAACAATTAAAAGTTTTTAATAAATCTGGAAAATTTGTTGTAAGTGCTTGTGCAGGAAGTGGAAAAACTTTCACAATTTCTAAAAAACTTGCTCATTTAATTAAGAATAACTCTCACAGACATCAAGGAGTAGCTACAATATCTTTTACTAATGTTGCATGGAAAGAAATAAGAGATAATTTAAATGAATGGAATATTTTTGTAGATTATCCTCATTTTTTAGGAACTATTGATCATTTTATTAATAATCAAATATTTTTTAAATATTATTATTAGATGAATTCGAAAAAAGACCCACATTGGTAGGTAAACCTTCAAGAGAATGGAAAAAAGAAAAAAGAGGTGAGTTCGATGTTTATCATTTATTTGATAAAATATCATTTAATATTAAAGGAGATTTATATAAAATAAATAAAAATGATCAATTGGGGTTTAAATTTAAAAAAAATAATCAAGATGGTACTGAAGATAAAAATTATTCTAATTGTAAAGATATGAAATTTAATTTGTTCAAAAAGGATATGTTACTCAATCTGATATTAATTATTTTTCTTTAAAATTGTTAAATAAGTTTCCATTTATATCAAAAAATATATCTTATAAATTTCCAATATTTCTAATTGATGAAGTTCAAGATACTAATGAAATTCAAATGAATATTTTAAAAATTATTTTAAATCAACCTAATATAAGTGATTTTATTTTTATAGGTGATTTTAATCAAGCTATTTTTGAATGGAATGGTGCTAATCCAGAACAATTTAAAGCATTAATGAAGAAACATGATGTTATAAAATTAAATGAAAATTGGAGAAGTTCTCAAGAAATATGTAATTTTTCATTTAAATTATCTAATAATTCATCACCTTCTTCGTCAGTTTCTGAATTAAAAGAGTTTGATTATACTCCTGAGATTATATCTTATGACAATTTAGATGTTATTATTACTTATTTTTTGAATGTTTGTAAAGAGAATGATATAGTAATAAATGAAGATAATGTTGCAATTCTTACTAGAGGTAATTCCTTATTATATGAAATTTTAGGTAAAAAAAGTTTTATAATAAAAATATTTGGATTAAAATAACTTTACTAAAGAATTAATATATTCTAAAGTTTTATATGAAACATATAATATCAATGAATCATATAATCAGTTGAAGTATATTTTAATATCCCTTAAATTAAAAAACAAAAATATTTCTTTCTTCAACTTTTAGATTTAATGCCTTCAACTTTAGGCAAATCTATAAATTTATGGGTTGATAAATTTATTTTAAATTTATCTAATTCTAATAATTAATGAATTAAGATTTAATGAAGGAGATATAATTATTGATTCCTTGTTTGAAATAGATAATTCTTTTACTAATTTACCTTATTTAGGCACGATTCATAAAGTGAAAGGAAAAACATTTGAAGCAGTTCTTTTAATTTTAAAATCAGGTTATAAAACTAAAATAAATGAATTTATAAAAAATAATGATTTTAATGAAGAATTGAGAAATATTTATGTTGCAATAACAAGACCTCGTAAGATTTTAATTTTAGCAACCCCAACTGATGAAAAAGAATGGAGAAGTTTATTTTTTCCAGCATTAAAAATTAAGGATTCAGATAAAAATCAGACAGATTTAGATAAATTTTTCAATTAATTTAATTTTTTAGAAAGAAGTAAATATCTAATTTTAATGTACTGTTTTTATAATATAAAAACATCTCCATATTTCCTTTGTCGTGACGAACATTGAATTAGTGTATATGGGTTCTTCAATCTGTAATTCTTTTTTTTTATTTATCCTATTTTTTAATCTTTATAATTTTAAAATTATTTTACATAATTTATATATTATATTAAATAAATATAATAATTAGAATTTTTAGGGGAGAAATCTAAATGGCTACTGAGAGTGAAGCTGTTTTAGAAGAGAGATTAATAGATAAATTAGTCAGTAATGGTTATGAAAGAATTATTATTACTGATGAAAATGACTTAATAGATAATTTTAAAATACAATTAGAAAAACTTAATAATACTAAATTTACTGCTGATGAATTTAAACTTATTTTACTCTATTTAGAAGGGGGTTCTGTTTATGATAAAGCTAAAAAGCTTAGAGATAAATATGAACTTCAAAGAAAAGATGGAGTTAAATATGTTAGTTTCTTAAATAAAGAAGAATGGTGTAAGAATATTTTCCAAGTTACTAACCAAATTACATTTAAAGGAACTTACACTAATCGTTATGATGTTACTATTTTAATTAATGGTTTACCTCTTTGTCAAATAGAGCTTAAAAAGAGAGGTGTTGAGCTTAAAAAAGCATTTAATCAAATTAATCGTTATAGAGAACATTCTTTCCATGGATTATTTGATTATGTACAGATATTTGTAATTAGTAATGGAATTAACACTAAATATTACTCAAATAATAAAAATTTAAGTTATAAATTCACTTTCTTCTGGAAAAATGAAAATAATAAAAATATTAATAATTTAAGCGAATTTGCAGATGTATTTTTAGAAAAATGTCACTTATCTAAAATGATTTCAAGATATGTTGTTTTACATGAATCAGATAAACAACTAATGGTTCTTAGAGCATACCAATATTATGCAGTTGAAGCTATTTTAAATAAAGCTTTAAATACTAATAATAATGGTTATGTATGGCATACAACTGGTTCTGGTAAAACTTTAACCTCCTTTAAAGTAGCACAAATCCTTAAAGATCAAGAAGGAATAGATAAAGTTCTCTTTGTTGTAGATAGAAAAGATTTAGATTATCAAACTACAAAAGAATTCAATGCTTTCTGTGAAGATTCTGTAGATGGTACAGATAATACTCGTTCATTATTAAAACAATTAACTAGTAAAGATTCTAACTTAATTATTACTACTATTCAAAAACTTGATATTGCTGTTAAAAAACATAAAAAACAGTTAGATTCTATTAAAGATTCTAAAATGATTTTAATGTTTGATGAATGTCATAGAAGTCAATTTGGAGAAATGCATAATAATATTACAAGTTATTTCACTAATATTCAATTCTTTGGTTTTACAGGAACCCCTATTTTTGCTGTAAATGCTAATAAAACAAGAACAACTGCAGATATTTTTGGAGATAGATTACATACTTATACTATTAAAAATGCTATTCGTGATGATAATGTTCTTGGTTTTATGGTAGAATATATTGGTAAATATAAAGATAAAACTAAAATTGATATTGATGTAGAAGCTATTGATACTAAAGAAGTAATGGAAGATGAAAGAAGATTAAGTAAAATCGTTGATTATATTATTGAAAATCACGATAAAAAAACATATAATAGAGAATACACTTCCATATTTGCTGTAAGTTCTATTGAAGTTTTAAATAAATATTATAAACTTTTCAAAGAAAAAGAGCATGATTTAAAAATAGCTACTATTTACTCATATACTGAAAATGAAGAATGGGAAGAAGGAGATCTTCCAAGAGATAACTTAGAAAATCATATTAAAGACTTTAATCAAATGTTTGGAACTAACCATTCTACTGATACTTTTGACCAATATTATGTAGATGTTTCTAAAAAATCTAAAGAGAATAAAATTGACATTCTTTTAGTCGTTAACATGTTTTTAACAGGTTTTGATAATAAATTGTTAAACACTTTGTATGTTGATAAAAACTTACAATATCATGGACTTTTACAAGCATTTTCAAGAACTAATCGTGTTTTAAATGAGAAAAAGAAACAAGGAAATATTGTTTCATTTAGAAATATCAAAAAAGATACTGATAATGCTATTCAATTATTCTCAGATGAAGAAGCTGATGAATATGTAATTATTGAACCTTATGAAGTCTATGTAGATAAATTTAATGAAGTTTCTAAATTATTAGATGAATTAGTTCCAGAAGTTCAAGATGTTGATAATTTACCTTCCGAAGAAGAAGATAAAGAATTTATTCAAATTTTCAGAGAACTTTTAAGATTAATGACTCGTTTAACTGTCTTTACAGAATTTGATTATAAAGATTTGGTATTACCTGAACAGAAATTTGAGGATTATAGAAGTAAATACATTGATATGTATCAAAAATATGTTGTAACTGCTGAGAAGACTTCTGTTGTAGATGATATTGACTTTGAAATAGAACTTGTTCGTAGAGACAATATTAATGTTGCATATATTATTGAATTACTTAAACAATTAGACCCTAATAATTCTTCATTTAAAAAGGACAAAGAGTTTATTCTTAAAACTATGGAAGGTTCTATTGAACTTAAAAGTAAAGTTGAACTCATTAATAACTTTATTGAACAAACAATTGTTCCAAATGATAGAGAGATTGATGTAGATTTAGAGTTTGATGAGTATATGGCTAGAGAAAAAGCTAAAGAAATTAAGAAATTTGTTGAAGATGAAAATCTTGAACCAGTGAAAATTAATTATCTAATTAATAATTATGAATTTACTAATAAAATTAAAAATAATGTAATTAAAGAAGCTTTAAATGATGATTTAAGCTTTATTCAGAAAAGAACTAAAGTTGATGAGATTAAAGAGAAAATTATCGAATTAGTTGAGAAATTTACTTGGTAATTATATTAAAAATGTGGTGTGAGTTATGTCAAATTATCAAAATCAATTAGAAAGTAGATTATGGGCTATTGCAGATATTCTTAGAGGAAATATGGATGCAAATGAATTTAAAAATTATATTTTAGGATTTATTTTTTACAAATATTTATCTGAAAAAATTGATTTGTATCTTTGTAATGAATTAAAAAACGATGGATTAACTTTCACTGAAGCTTGGGAAAATTATAAATATAAAAAAGATTTAAAAGATGAAGCTTTAGAAAATTTAGGTTATTTTTTAGAACCTCCATGTTTATTCCAAAATATTGTTGCTAAAGCTGAAAATAATGAATTTATTCTTGAAGATTTAGAAAGAGGCTTAAAACGTATTGGAGACTCTGCAACTGGAAAAGAAAGTGAAGATGATTTTGAAAACCTTTTTGAAGATGTAGATTTAACATCATCAAAATTAGGAAAATCTGTAGATGATAAAAACAAAATAATCTCAAAAATCTTACTTAATTTATCTCAAATTGATTTTAAACTTGAAGATGAAGAAAAAGACATCTTAGGAGATGCTTACGAATATTTAATCAGCCAATTTGCTTCATCTGCAGGTAAAAAAGCAGGAGAATTTTACACACCACAAGAAGTCTCTAAAATCTTAGCTAAAATCGTTACATTAGGCAAAAAAAGAATTAAAAGCGTTTACGATCCAACCTGTGGTTCAGGTTCATTGTTATTGAGAGTAGCTCGTGAAGTAGATGAAGTTGGAGATGTATATGGTCAAGAATTAAACCAAACTACTCACAACTTGGCTAGAATGAATATGATTCTTCACAATGTTCCTTTTGCTGATTTTGATATAAAACAAGGAGATTCTTTAGAAGAACCTCAACACTTTGGAATGCAATTTGAAGCGATCGTTGCCAATCCACCTTTCTCTGCTAAATGGTCTTCAGATAGTTCTTTCTTAGATGATGAGAGATTTAGTGCTTATGGTAAACTTGCACCTAAATCTAAAGCAGATTATGCATTTGTACAACATATGATTTATCATTTAGATGAAAATGGTACTATGGGTATTGTACTTCCTCATGGAGTATTATTTAGAGGTGCTGCAGAAGGTACTATTAGAGAATATCTTGTTGGAGAAAAGAATTATTTAGATGCTGTAATTGGTCTTCCTGCTAATATTTTCTATGGAACAAGTATTCCTACCTGTATTTTAGTATTTAAAAAGTGTCGTACTGATGATTCTGATGTATTATTTATTGATGCAAGTAAAGAATTTGAAAAAGTTAAAAATCAGAACAAATTAAGAGCAGAAGATATTGAAAAGATTGTAAATACTTATGCAAATAGGGAAGAAATTGAAAAATATTCTCACAAAGCAACTATTGAAGAAATAGAAGAAAATGACTTTAATCTCAATATTCCTCGTTATGTAGACACTTTTGAAGAAGAAGAACCTATTGACCTTGATGAAGTTTGTGATGAACTTGAAAAAATAGCTAAAGAAATGGAAGATGTGGATAAAGAGATTAAAAAATATTGTGATGAATTAGGCATTAGAGCTCCAATATTCTAGGTGATTCTGATGCAACAACAATTAGATGTTTCTAAACAGAAACACAGCATAAAAGATGACAATCTAGAAGAAGTACCTGAGTTACGATTTCCAGAATTTAAAGAGTTGTGGCAAAAGAATAATTTAGAGAATATTGCATATATTAATAAAGGATTCACACCATCAACAAGTAAAAAAGAATATTGGGAAAATGGTGAATTTAATTGGTTAAGTATTGCAGATATGGGAAATAAATATTTAAATTATTCTAAAAAGAAAATTACTCAAAAAGGAACAAAAAATAAATTACCTATACCTCCAAACACATTAGTTATGAGTTTTAAATTAAGTATAGGTAAATTAGGAATCTTAAATAAACCCATGTACACTAATGAAGCTATTGTAAATTTTAATTGGAAAACTAATGAATTCGACACTGAATTTATGTATTATTATTTAAGTTCTATTAATATTTTAAAATATGGATCTCAAGCTGCAAAAGGAATTACTTTAAATAATGAAACATTAAACTCAATACCAATCATACATCCATCCATACAAGAACAGAAAAAAATTGGTAACTTTTTATCATTAATTGATAAAAAAAATTATTTTAATGCAAAAACATTGGGTTTATATCAAAAACATTTAACTGGAACTCGTTTAAATTTAATCGAAAACTATAAAGATTTAAATAAAGTTAGATTAAAGAATATTTGCTATATAAATAAAGGAATTCAATTAAATAAATTGGACATGATTGAGAATGGAAAATATTATGTTTTAAATGGAGGTAAAGAACCATCTGGATTCACTGATTCATGGAATGTTAATGAAAACACCATAACTATAAGTGAAGGAGGATACTGTGGCTATGTATTTTTTAACACTGAAAAATTTTATTGTGGAGGACATTGTTATTATTTAACCCCTAAATCGATTCATTTGACTTAAAATATTTATATCATTATTTAAAATCTAATGAAAAAGAAATTATGAAATTAGGCGTAGGATCAGGTATTAAAAACATACAGAAAAAGGATGCTGAAAATATCAATATTTATCTACCGAATTATAATGAACAAGTTAAGATAGGTAAATTTTGTGATTTTCTGAATTTAAAAATAGAATATACAAATAAAAAATTAATTCAATTAAATTCATTTAAAAAAGGTTTATTACAAAATATGTTTATCTAAATAAACATTTTTTGAAGCAAACTTTTTTTAAACTTAATCAAATTATTTATATAAATTTTATTTTGATTTATTTTTTCATCTAATAAATATAAAAAATGACCTATTTTTTTCTGTTCATAAAATTCTGGAATTAATGTTTTATAAAAGAGAATGTCATTATTTGAAATATTAGGTTGTGCACTAGATGTAGGGATTCTATTCAAATATTTTTTAAATTGAAAAGAATTAATCAATTGAAAAATATACTTAGAATCACATTTATCACAATTAAATTTAGCAATCCTTTGATTAATAAATGCAATATCATCTCCAAATATAACTCCTGACTTTCCAAATGTTGCACCAGATAATGCTATAATAATATCTCCTTCAGAAACTTGATATTTCATATTACATTCTTGTTCTGAATAAGTTCCATTAAAAGTAGATAAATTTAAATTATTAGGAATATCTCCAATTTTTATTACTTTAAACGTTCCATTTTCATTAAACATTTTACTATCAAAACTAAAACCTCCTTGTAATGAAAGAATATTTTTTAATTTAATTTCTTTACAATTACTTTGAAAATTAAAATTGGATTCAGTATTAAAAAATAAATTTAAATAATATTGTTTATTTTTTTGATATAGAAAAATTTTTTATACTAATAATTATATAATTATTATTAATTTTTAATAGAGGTTTTTTTTATAATGAGTATTTTAGAAAGAGGAGATTCTCCATTTCAACCGGGACAAC
>JAKSUD010000003.1 GCA_024409185.1 archaeon | reverse complement strand
GTTTAGAAGAAAGTGCAAGAATTGTTGTAAAAGCATTATTTAGTAGTGGTATGGCGATTAGTATTGCAGGTTCAAGTAGGCCTGCAAGTGGGTCTGAACATTTATTTGCCCATGCATTAGATAGAATAGCTAAAAAACCAGCATTACACGGGGAACAATGTGGTATAGGAACTATTATGATGATGCATTTACATGGTGGGGATTGGAGATTTATTCAATCTGCTTTAAAAGCTGTAAAAGCCCCTACTAATATTAAAGAATTAGGAATTACTGAAGATGAACTTATTCAAGCTTTAGTTATGGCTAATTCTATTCGTCCTGAAAGGTACACTATTTTAGGAGATAATGGTATTACAGAAGAAGCAGCTATTGAATTAGCTATTAAAACTGAAGTTTTAATATAACTTTTAATTAATACTACTTTAATATAAAACTGAAGTTTTAATATAAAATTTTAGCTATTAAAACTTTTAATATAAACTCTTAATATTAATTCAATAAATTTTATGAGGTGATTAAATAACTTTAATTGGTAAAGATTTGGCAAAAGAAGGAAATGAATTTGTATTTTATGGTCCTGTAGAAGAATGTGAAAGTTGTAGATTTAAATCATCTTGTATTAATTCTCTTGAAAAAGGACGTAAATATGTGATTATTGAAGTTCGTGATGTAGAACAAAAATGTTCTTTACATAATGATGAGAAAGTAAATGTAGTTGTTGTGGAAGATGCTGAAAGCACTATTTGCACAGATTCTAAAGTTTTTGAAGGATCTACAGTTACTTTTGAAAATGTATCTTGTGATGATAAAGATTGTGACTTTAGAGAATTTTGTTTTAGTGAAGGAATCCATTCTGGAGATAAATGTATTTTTATTAAAGATTTAGGAAAATTTGATGATTGTCCTAAAGGAAATTCCTTAAGAAAAGTTGTTGTTAAATTACAAAATTAATTCTATTTTTCTTTTTTATTTTTTTTTACTTTTTGATGGAGTATAATTGTTTTATTACTTTTACTTCGCTATATATTTTTTAATATCTGAATATTTTTTATTTTTTTCAATTTTAATTGGTAAATGTTGTTAATTTTTTATAATTTTAACAATAATATTTATATGCTTATTAAAACATAATAATTTTCATATAAAATCTTAATAATATTTTTTTCATTATTATGGATTCTATTTATATATTTATTGTAATTAATTAGGTGAGGTGAAAAAGAGAATGTTTTGTCCTAATTGTGGTGCTGATAATGATGATGATGCTAAGATTTGTCAAAGATGTGGCTTTGATATAGAGCATTACGATGCAATGGCTAATGTTAATTTTGATTATTCTTTTGATGATGATGAAGATGAACCTAAAGAATCTTTTATCAAAAGAAATAAGAAATTGGTTATTGGGGTAATAGTTATTATTATTTTCTTTGCTATAGCATATGCAGGCATGTCTTATTTAACTCAAACTCCTTATAAGGAAATTAATATTAATGGTATGTCTATGGAGGTTCCTGATAATGATAAAGTTAATGTTAATGTAAACTCTTCATCTTATTCTACTTATATTGATAAAAAATATGGTTTTGAAGTTTATGTTTTTGATAATTCTGCTTTATCTGTGAATAATATTGATGAAGCTACGGAATTTGGATCTGCTAAAAAGATATCTACTACTTATGTTACTCCTGTAGAAGTTGATAATGTTTTATTAAATAAATCTTCTTATGAAGTTTATAGTTACAGTTTTAAACATGGTAGTAAAGATATTTTAATTTACTCTGGTAGTTCAGAATATGTTGCACATGCTGTTAAAACTTTAAAAATGGGTAATTCTTCACTTGCAGTTTCTACTTCAAATTCAACTATTGCTTCAAATGTAAGTTCTAATACTAGTTCTAATATTAGTTCTAGTTCTAATGTAGCTACTGAAAATACTGTTAACAATACTAATACAGCTAATGTTCCTTATGCTAATGGACCTATTAAAATACAAAAACTTAGTATTTCTACTGCAAGAGAAATTGAAGCTTTAACTTATATTAAAATGTATGTTGGAACTCAATTTGCAGGTAAAGCTGTTAAAGTAAGTTCTGTATTTAGTAATAAAAATAATGTTATGTGTGAAGAAACTATTCTTACTGAAACAGTATCTTCTGATGGTTATGTAAACTTTGCAAGTACAAAAGCATTTGCAAAATTCCCAGATCACGGTATTATTAAAGTTTATAATGCAGATGGCACTTTAAGTGATTCTAAAGAAATTACTATTGTTCCTCGTACTGGAACTCAAAACTTTTAAATTATATAATGGTTTTTAAACCATTATTATTTACTTTTTTTTATATTTTAACTATTGAATATAGATTATTTATTTTTTTATATTTTATTTTTTGAGTTTTTATCTATTTTTTACTTTATTTTCTTATTTTATATCTATTTAATCAAAAATAATAAATATATTTAAAAACATAATTTTAAATAATAGTTAAATATATATTTTTGCTAAAATAACTTTTATTTTAATAATACTTAACTAAGTAACTTTTAATTTAGGAAAATGATTATTATGAGTCAAATGAAAAAAGATGCAGGTTATCTTGCAGCTGGTGAAGTAAAAGATGGTCAAATTTTAGGACTTGGAACTGGTTCTACTACTCATTACTTTATAGAAGCCGTTGGTAAAAAAGTAGAATCTGAAGGAATTGAAGTTATGGGGATCCCTACTTCTTATCAATCATTTTTACTTGCAAAAGCAGCTAATATTCCTGTTACTACTTTAGATGAACATGAAATTGATTTAGCTGTTGATGGTGCCGATGAAATTGATTCTAAATTTAATCTTATTAAAGGTGGAGGAGCTGCACATACTTTAGAAAAAATTGTTGATTATTCTGCTAAAGAGTTTATTGTAATTGCAGATAGTTCAAAACTTGTTGATGCTCTTGGTGCTTTTCCATTACCTATTGAAATTATTCCAGATTCTGTAACTCCTGTTATGAAAGCATTAAAAGATATGGGTGGAGTTCCTGAAATTAGAATGGGTCAATTAAAAGATGGTCCAGTTATTACTGATAATGGTAATTTTATATTAGATGTTGCTTTTGGTACTATTGAAAACCCAATTCACATGGAAAAGGACTTAAATGCTATTCCTGGTGTAGTTGAAAATGGTTTATTTACTGAAATGGTAGATAGAGTCATTATTGGTTTTGAAGATGGTGCTAAGTTTATTTAATTTTTAATAGCTATTTAGCTATTCTTTTTTTTAATTTTTTAATAATTTTGAATATAATTCTCTTTTTTATTTTTTTCATGTTTTTGAGTATTATATTCTTTTTTTTTTTTTTTTTTTTTTTAATTTTGATATTTTTATTTTTGAATAGAATATTCTTTTTAAAAATAGTTGATTTTAGGTTTTAATATTATAAAAATAGTTTAGAAAAGTTATTTTAAAAAATAATAAAAAATAATAATTAAAGTTTATAAAAAACTTTAAAAATTATTCATCTAATTCTACACCTGCTCTGTCAGCAAATCTACCTAATAAGAGAGTTACGACAACAGCAATAATGGTTACTACAACTGCATATACAAGTAATCCAGTAAGTGCACTACCTGCATCCATAAATTCAGCAATCAATGCTTGGATTGCATCGTTTCATGCTAAACCAGCAACTAATGCAAATGCAGTGGTAATTAAGGTTATGATAGTTTTTAAAACTTCTTTACCTACAGCCATATTTTTATCCTCCTTTTAATTTTTATTATAAATATTTATAATTATAAGTTGTTAATTAATTTTTTCTTATATTAATCTAAATTTACTTACTTTTTACTATTTAGTTGAATTTTTTACTTACTTCTTCTACTGCAATTACTAATGGATCAGTTACCATAGATACAGGAGGAGCATAAGCAAATTCCATATTACTTAAATCAAAGCAAGTAAGTTCTTCTGTAATAGCTAAAGTCATAGTATCAATTCTTTCTGCTACTCTTTCTTCTGCAATGATTTGACATCCAATAATAGTACCATCAATATCACAAATAACTTTTACATTCATTGGTTTTGCATTTGGATAGTATCTTGCTCTTGTAAGTGCTTCAACTTTTTCAGTTACAGTTCTAATACGGTTTTGTTGTGCAAATGTAGTTGTAAGACCTACAGCACCAAACTCTAGATTACCTACTTTTGAAACCATTGAGTTTAAAACAGGGTTAAATCTTGAACGTTTACCACAAATAGTTTGAGCACAAGTTTTAGCTTGTCTAATTGCAGTTGTACCAAGTTGTGAAATAGTTGGTGATCTTAAAATTGCATCATAAGATTCTACACAATCTCCTACTGCAAATACATCAGGGACAGATGTAGCCATTCTATCATTTACTCTTATTGCCCATCTACCACATTCACAACCAATAGATTTAGCAAGTCCAAGTTCAGCTCTTACACCTGTTGCTAAAATAACCATGTCACATTCTACTTCAGTTCCATCACAGAATACAGCACTTGTAACTTTTCCATTTTCACCTTTAAGTTCAGTAATAGGATGTCCTAAAGCGATATTAATACCTTCTTTTTCAAGGTAAGTTTCAATGATTTTAGCGATATCTGGGTCAAGAGATCTTGGTACGATTTGAGGCATCATTTCAGTAAGAGTTACATTAATTCCCATTTCTTTAAATGCATATGCAATTTCAATACCAATTAATCCTGCACCAGTAACAATAGCACTTTTACAATTTTCAGCCTATTCTTTTACAGCTTTACCATCATCAATAGTTCTTATTCTAAATACTCCATCAAGGTCAACACCTTTCATAGGTGGTATAAATGGATTTCCACCAGTAGCTAAAACCAATTTATCATATTCAATTGTATGTTCTTTACCTTCATGAGTATAAGTAACAATTTTAGCTTCTGCATCAATAGCTGTTGCTTCTGCTTCAGTTAAGACATTAATGTTTTTCTTTTTATAATCTTCAGGTGTTCTCATAACAATATCATCAAATGATGCAATTTTATTTGATAATACGTAAGGAATTGCACAAGGAGAATAAGATACTTTATTATCTCTTGTGATTACTGTAATTTCTGCTTCTTCATCATATTTTCTTATATTTGAAGCTGTAGGTATTCCTCCAGCTCCACCACCAATAATAACAATTTTCATCTTTTAACCTTTAAAATAGATATTTTTTAAATTAAATAATTAATATAAATATTAAATATACATATTTTTCATTATTATATTATTTATTTTTTTAGTAATTTTATATTAATAATCTGAATTATTTATTCTTTTGTTTTTTTAGAATGATAAATAATAATTTTGTATTTAAATCCATTGTACATTTGTTGTTGTAAAACTGTAATGGGGTGTAAATGAAGGGTTATATAATTTATTACTAATATTTTCAGTATTAAAAGAAGTGCATATGCTTTTTCTTACATTATAATTTATACGATCTCCTGCTGATTCTTTGTCTTGTTTTGTTTTTATATCTGGAGATGATGCATAAATCTTTAATTGAATTCTTGTTTTATTGTAAATATCTTTATTTTGAATTGTTTTTTCAATTTTAATTATTTTTATGTTCTTACTATTCATTATAGACTCTTGATTACTATTTTCATATTCTTCATAGGATTCTTTTGGATAAATAGCTAAACCATTTATGGTAGCTCCTTCAATTGCACATTTCTTGCTGATGCCATTGCCTTATTTAATTCATTTTCATTAGCTATTGTAATTGATAGGGTAATTGTTATTATTATGATTATTGCAATTAAAAGAAGTAATTCAACACTAATTTGTCCTTTTTTATCAATTTTCATATTATCACTTTTTACCTATTCATAATGCTTTTTTAGTTATTCAATGATTTGATTTATCAAAATACTACTTTGATTGATAATGTTTTTTTGGCTGTTATTAACTAATTCTTTACTAATTTTATATTTAGCTCCATTATAAAGTTTAATTTCAATTAAACTTTCATTATTTGAATTAATGATATTTATTGGATTAATATTCGTTTTTCCTTTTTTATTTTTATATTCTAAGATTATTTCAGTAGTTTTTATTGTTATTAAATAGCTATTATTTTCTATTTTATCAGGTAATTGAATATATTTTGAAAATCCATACATATTGGAATTTACTTGATTTATATCATTTGCAAGTTGATTTAGTAATATTCTTCCTTCTAAATTATTAATCGTATTTATATTGGAATCAATATTTTGATTTAAGTAAGGAATAATTGAGATTAAAATCATTATTGATATGATTATACAAAATAAAAATTCAATATTGGCTTGTCCTTTTTCATCCATATTTATTTGTATTTTTTACTTATATTTATTTATTGTCCTTATTTTTCGATTTTAATTCTTATTTGGTTGTTATATTCTTATTTAAATATAATTTTATAGTTTTTTTATAATTTTAAGGCAGGTTTATAATTTTTTACTTTTAATATAATTTTTTAATTCTTCTTCATTTTTTTATATGGTTCTATTGAGTTTCAAAAGATAAAATATTTATTTATTAGAAATTCTAGTAGTATATGATAATGTGTGAATATAGTTAGATTATAATTTTTGAAATTAATTCTAAAAATGTATATTAAATTGTAATCAAATTTATGTTCAACATTTTCTATTAATTATATCAAAAATAGCTATTATTAAATTGTAGTTGTTATTGGTAATTATTAAAATTATTAAGCGTTATATTAAATATTTTAAATCATTCATTGATTTGTTATTAAAATGGGAGTGTCATATACGTGTCTTCAATATCTTTTATAAATCCATTATCAAATGAAGGTCAAAACATTGTAAAACAATCTGCAGATTTGAACAGTGTATTTGAGCGTAATGATGATTTAATCAATATTGTAATGCATTCTAATCGCCAAACTATTTCTAATTCTGAGATTATTCCAGAGACTATTGGTGATTTGGCTATTAATCGTATTAAATGGTATATTGAAAGGAAAAATAATAAAGATTTTAACCCTCATGATTATGCTTATTTATTTAATGAAGATATTGTTGAATATGATACAATAGCTTTTCATATGATTGCTCAGGCACTTGCAAGTAGATTTAATCCAAACTCTCGTGAAGTTAAATTATTTGTAGAATCTCAAGGTTTTTTAATTGAAGATAGATTAACAAAACTTATGGCTAATGAAAGAAGTGAAATAGTTGAAGAAATTTTAAGCCAATTACTTACTCAAAATGATTTAGAATGGACTTTTTTAAAAGATTTAATAGCTTCTAAAAAATTATCTCTTTGTGACTTGGTACTTGAAAATGGAGAGATTATTTTAGATCGAGAAGAGTTTATTTATAGCTTTGGAGAGAATTTTACAGATAGATCTCCTGATAGAATTTATGATATTCTTATAGGAAACTCTTTAAAAGAACTTATTTTAAATAAAATGATTATGCAAGCTAGTGAAGATTATATTAAAAAGATTAATACTATGCTTGCAACAGTTGAAGTTCATCCAATGATTGAACAATTAGCTGATTTATTAGCAGAATCCATCTCTGAGACAATGACTAAATATAGTTCTTATTATGGAAGTGCAGGTCCTGGATCTATGAAAATTGGAAAACTTGTAAGGGAAGCATTTCCACCATGTATTGCACATACTGTTGATGGTGTATCCTCTGGTGGAAGAAACGATGCAATTGTACTTCTTTTAACCTCTTTTGTATCATATGCAAGACTTTATCCAGGAATTTTTGCAAGTGAAGGTAGAGTTAAAGTTAGTGATATTGATTCTAACCTTTCAATAGTTATGAATGAAATTTTACCACTTATTTATGAAGCTGCAGATAATTGTACTCCTCCATTGTTCGAAGATCAACCTCAAGAAAAGATAAATATTACTTCAAAATTAGGATTTGGAATGCATGAAGTTCCAGATTTAGAAAATGAAGGAGAAACAACTTGGTATACTCCAATGAGTTGTGAAAAGATTCAAATGCACCTTCCACAATTATGTAAGAAAAATAAAGATTGTCAAAAAATTAATAATCCATTATCTTATTATTCAAGAAAAAGATGGATTTTAAGTAAAGAAGGTAAAATTGAAGATTCTGAGGAGAAAACAGAGGCTGCTGAATAATTATTATAAAATATGGTAATATAAATAACTGATTTTAAGATTATTTAATAAGTATAATCATCTTCATCATAATAATTTAAAATGATTGAATGTTCGAAATCTTGGTAATTTGAATATCTGTATTCTTCATAATTTTCTTTTAATAATTCTATTTTACGCTCTTTTTCATTAATTCCTTCTATTTTACAGAATTCGCATAATAAATCTGGATTATATTCGATTTCAGAGCAGTTTTGTTCTATTTTAAAATCTTCATATTTTTCAAATTCATCATCATTTAGTAAATCTTCTTCATAAATGATTTCTTCAGCTTCTATTTTATAAAGTTCAATATAATCTTCTTTGTAAGAGTTATTTAATTCAAGTTCCATCATTTCATTAGATTCTAATGATATTCCACTTACTTTTCCTGTGTTTATATTAATTACAGTTATTCCTGTAGATTTGTATGGAATCCAATTATCTAATGCTGGTTCTATAATTTCTCTTATAGTTAAACTTTCAATAATGGTTCTAAGTTCTTCCTCACTTCTCATTTTACCACTTCTTAATCTTAAATTTATTTTTAGTCTTTATCATATAATAAATTTTAAGTATTAATTAATTCATAAATAATTTTATATTTAAATAATTGTATTTAGTTTTATACTTTTTATAATTATAATTTTCAAAATTCTAATTTTAAATTTTAGTGATTTTTATGTTTGGGCAATCAAGTATTAGAGAAAGAAGAATCTATTATCGTGAGGAATGGTCTGATAAAGACTTACCTGACTTTATTGCAGATGAAATCACTAAAAGAGAATTTGGTTTTGACCATTTAGGTCATGGACCAAATGATAGATATAAAGTATTTAAGGGAACAGAATCTCTCAGACGTTTTTTAAGATATAAAGCACCTTTTGCAGCTTATATTTCTGTAGCTTATTATATGGATCCTCGAAGAAGAGGAGGATGGCAGAAAGCAGAATATATTTTTGATATTGATGCAAAAGATTTACCAATTCGTTCATGTAATTGTGATGGTGTTTGTGAGATTTGTCTTGGTGAAGCTCTTGAGAGAGTAAATATTATGCTTGATACTTTAAAAGGAGATTTAGGTATTAAAAATATTCATCTTATCTATTCAGGAAGAGGTTTTCATATTCGTATTTTAGACCCTGTTATGATGAAAGCAGATAGTGATTTAAGGGCTGAAGTTTTAAAATATGTTGCTGGTGCTGAAGTTCCAAAATCCCAATTTCCAAATCCAATTCCTGGTGGAAAACCTTATAATTTTGAGCACTTTTCAATTCCAATAGCTTATAATTCTGTTTTTACAGAAAAAGTAAAATATAATATTCTTCATCTTAAAGGAACAGAAGAAATTGATGGAATTAATAAAAGATTATTAAATGATATAATTAAAACTAGAGATTTCCTTTTAGATGATAATTGGGGTGCTTTTAAGAAAAATATAGGTCCTCGCAGATATAAGGATATGGTTAATGCAATGGCTAAAGTTAATTTAGCAACTATTGATGCAAAAGTTACTATTGATTTAAAACGTATTTTAAGATTACCAAGTTCCTTGCATTCAAAAGTAAGTATGAAATGTGTAGAAGTTAAAAATCCAGAAACTTTTGATCCATTTAAATATGCAGTTCCTAAATTTGTTTATGAACGTAAAGATGAGAATGTAGCTCAAAAATAGTTATTGATTAGAATAATTTCAAATTATTTTTTAACTTTTTTTATAATTTTAAAAATTATCTCTTAATATATTGTCCAGGTCTTAAGAAGTCATCAAGAATATTTAAGAATTCTTCTTCATTTTCTCCTAAATCTAAGTTATTTAATCCTTTTTCAAGTAATTCTAAACTGTAAGTATCACAGATTGATTTTTTGATATTTTTACCTACTTTTATAATATGGATATTCTCTTTTTTAAGAATGTGTTTCATGTATTCTTCTGCAGTTTTAAATTCTCTTTCTTTAGTTAATACTAAGAAATCATCTAAAGGATAACAATTATCTCCTCTTTTAGCCATAAAGTTATCACATGCTATGTCTGACCAGATTTTAGGACCTTTGTGGATAGTTATATTGTTTTGTTGGTAAACATTTAATTCAATTATAAAAATAGCTAAATTGTCTTCATCAGTCCAATATTGGCTTTTAAATACAGAAAATTCTGCATCTTCTAATTTTTCAGATAAAGATTCAATAGTTTTTTTAAGTTGAGGATGTAGTGCATCTGCTGAGACTTCTGGAATATTAAATTTGATTAAATATGTTTTACTACCTCTTTTATTAAAATCTTCAATTATTTCTTCTTTAGTTATTTCTCCTTTTTGGAGTGGAGTGAAGTATTCTTTTAATTTAAGTTCTTTTTCTTCTTCATCTAAATCTTCATCATCTAAAACTTTTAAGAAGTTTCTTGAAGCTAAAATGAATTCTACCATTTTTTCTAATCTTAAAGCAGCTGCAACATTCCTATTTTTATCTGTTGGGTCAATAAAGACTAATGGGTCTTTAAATTTCTTTTTACTTTCTTCAATAGTATGATAATTTTCTATATCAATAACTGTGTTGTATTTCCAATTTGCAACATTTTCTAAGGTATTTTCAAAACTTTCATATTCTAAAATTAAAAGTTCGCATAAATAACCTGCAAATCCACCAGTTTTAAATTCAGAACCATAAACCCCAACACAATCCATAAATTTTTTAAGAAGAAGAACTTCATCTGTCTGTTTTTCATCTAAATTAGCTTTAATATAATCTGTATGTAATATGGTTCTATCTACTGCAGATTTGAGTTGTTCTCCACTTTCTATTTCATAACATGGTACAAAATCAACTTCATAATCTTCAATATCGCAGGTTAAATATGGATGTGAAGCATAATGTTCATTTGGAGTCCCATCCATTAATTCATTTACTTTATATCCAATACGTAAACCTGCTTCTTTTAGAATTTCCATAGGGGTTTCAAGTGGAAAACGTATAAAAATATCAATATCAGATTTACCAGATAACCAAGTTTTTTTAGATGCAGAACCTACAAGTTTAGCTTTACCTGCAATGGATTCTTCTTTACATATTTCATCAATATAATCCATTAATTTAGTTGCAAGTTCATTAACTTCTTTTTTTTCTTCTGCACTTGGTCTTATATGTTTTAAAATAAATTTGTAATCCATATAATCATCTCATTGATTTTATATTTTATTAGTTATCTGATATTATGTTAATATTTGATTAATCTTTTTTATATAATTTAGTATTTTTATGAATAATTTATTATTTTAGGGGATTAATATCCTCTTATAAGATATGTTATTTTATGAAATTAATATCTAATAATATAAGTTATTATTATTTTTAGGAATTTACTACTTTCAATCTTTTATAAAAAACTTTATTAATTTATTTTTATATATTAATATTCAGTAATTATTATTCTAATATTACATGAGGAATTATTATGATTGTAAGTATTATTGGTGGAACTGGTCCACAAGGTTTAGGAATTGGTGAACGTTTAGCTATTGCTGGTGTAGATGTTATCATTGGTTCCCGTAAAGAAGAAAAAGCTTTAACTGTTGTTGCTGAAGCTAAAGAAAAATTAGCAGATTATGACTTATCTAATATGAAAGGTATGGCTAATGAAGATGCTGCAAAAGAAGGAGATGTATTAATTATTACTGTTCCTTTAGCTGCTCAAAAACCTACTTTAGAAGGAATTAAAGAGTTCTGTAATGATAAAATTGTCATGGATGCAACTGTACCTTTAGAAACTGCTGTTGGTGGAAAACCATTCAGATACATTGATTTAATGGAAGGTTCTGCTGCTGAGAGAACTGCAAAAATCTTAGAAGGAACTGGTGCAAAAGTTATTTGTGCATTCTGTAACATTAGTAACTCTCACTTATCCAATATTCCTGAAGAAATTGACTGTGATTGTTTAATTGCAGGTGATGATAAAGAATCTAAAGAAATAGCTGCTGAAATTATTAATAAAATCCCAGGTATTAGAACTTTAGATTGTGGTATTTTAGAAAAATCAAGAGTTATTGAAAAAATCACTCCATTATTAATTGGATTAAACATTAAATATAAATCTCATTATGGTGGACTTAGAATAACTGGTATTCCATTCGAATAGAGTTATTTATTTTTCTTTTTCTATAATCTTTTTATTTTTTTATTATTTTTATCTAGTATTTTTTTATTTTATTTTATTTATTAATTGATTAGAGTGATTAAATGATTATTGTTATAGCTAAAATTATTCCAAAAGAAAATAAAGAAACTGATCTTATTAGAATTGCAAGTGATTTAGTTGATGTAACAAGAAATGAACCTAAAAACATTTCTTATGACTTTGTTAGTTCTTTAGATGATAATTCCTTTTTATTTATTGAAAAATGGGAAGATATGGATGGCTTAAATAATCATCTTAATTCTAGTCATTTTAGAATATTTGATCATTTATCTCAAATATTTGTTGAAGATACTGAAATCACTTTTTATAATAGTGAACAATTTGATTTAATGGAATAATTTTTTATTGCTTTTATTTTTCATTTTTTATTTTTTCATATATTTTAATAATTTTATAACTTTTATTCATTTTTTCTTAATTTTTTTCTTTTATTTATGTCCTTTAAATCCTCTAATTCCTTTAAATCGTTATTATTATTATTATTATTCAACAATTATTCGCCTGCCGTTGATTTAAAGGAGTTTTTAAAATCTTTTTTTAATTAAATTTATATATTATAAAAATCTTATAATATATTATGGTAAAAAATATATTACTTGTTGAAGATGAAGCTATTATTGCATTAGATATTTCATTAGAATTAGAAATGGGTGGCTTTAAAGTATTTTCTGTAGATAATGGAGAAGCTGCTCTTGAAGTCGTAGCTAATGAAGATATTGATTTAGCAGTTTTAGATATCAAGATTAAAGGGAACTTAACTGGAGTTGATGTGTTCTTAAAACTTAGAGAATTAGGCATTCCTGCAGTATTTTCCACAGCAAATATTGATATTTTATCTAAAAGTGAAGCAGAGTTTGATTTTGAAGCAAAATATATTAAAAAACCATTTAATGTTAATGAATTAAGACAAATCATTGATGATTTAAACTTAGAATAATTCTTTTCACTATTTTTTAATATTTTAGATTATTATTTTATCAAAAAATTTTTCTATTTTTATAATATTTTTCTTTAAAATAAGTTTTATTATTTGCAGATTTTTGCCTGCTTTTTTAGTATTTTTTTAAAATTAGCTTTTTTACTTTATTAAGTAATGATAATGGTTTTGTGGTGGTAAATTAATTTAATAAACTTCATAATGGATTCTTTTTGGATCAAATCTATCTTCTACTTGGTATTTGTCTTTAGGATAACCAATAACAATTACAGAAAATGGAATGATATCTTCAGGTACATTAAAAAGTTCTTTTAAATAATTAGAACGTTCTTCATCAGGATAAGTTCCAAGCCAAACTGCACCTAAACCTTCTTCAACAGCTTGAATTAATATGTTTTCAGTACATGCACTCATATCTTGTTGAATCCAATCTTCTGTTTTTTTATCTCTAACATTTTTCATATTACATAAAGTGATAATACAACAAGGACTATTATGTGCTGGTTTTGCATATTGGCTCATATTAGCTATTTTTTCAATAGATTCATCATCTTCAACAACAATAAATTCCCATGGTTGAGTGTTATGAGCTGAAGGTGCTTGCATTCCTGCTTTTAAGAGTTTTTCAATTTTTTTATCTTCAATTTCTAAGTCTCTAAATTGTCTTACACTTTTTCTTTTAAATATTGAATTCATGTTTTCCCCTCAGTTTAGTTATTTAATTTAATTAAATTATGAGCATAATATAAGTTATAAATTATTAAATTCTATTTAGTTTAAGTCAAAGACAGTTAGTTAAAGTTAAATACACTTAGTTTAAGTCAAAAACTTTAATATCTTCATAAATAGGTCCTTTTGGTGTAAGAGTACTTTTTTTAAGATGTATTTTACTTACTTTCATAGATCCAATTTTAACATTTTTATTTTCTTTTATAATGTTTTTAAGTTCATTTTTATTTTTTTGATTTCTTGGACGTCCAATAGTAAGATGAGATATAAATTTTTTCTCTTTTCTAAAACCTATTTTCTTAAATTCTTTATCTAAGTCTTTTTGAAGATTTATCATAGCTTCATTTTTAGCTATTCCTATCCAAATTATCTTTATTATATCTGGTTTAGGAAAATTTCCACAACCTTCAATAGTTAAATCAAAAGAGGAATGATTTTTTAGCACTTTTTTAATAGCTAATTCAATCTCTTCAAGTTTATCTTCATTAATATCTCCAAAGAATTTTAATGTAAAATGCATATTTTCTTTAGAGACATATTTGATATTAGCTTCAGTTTCTTTAAAAGAATCTTGTACTTTTGAAATTTTAGGAATTAAATCTTTTTCAATTTCAATAGCTAAAAAACTTCTAACAGTTTCTGATTCTTTAACTCTCATTAAATTCCTCTTTTTAACTATTTGTAAATTATTTAACTCTTTTTAGAAATTATTCTTTCTAAATTTAGGTTAATTAACTATTTTTCAGTAATATTTTCTTCAATAGCTATTCCAAAATGTCTTGCATTAGTATCAATATAAGCTTTTACCTTATATCCAGCTTTCAAATCAGTTACTGAAACAGGTTCTTTATTTTCATTGATTAATCTAATTGTTTCTGCATTTTGGAGTAATGATTTGATTTTCATACCTTCAAATTCTGCTTCAACAAGAATTAAAGGTCTTTTTTCAATTTTACATCTACCTACAATTGAAGTTTTAGTATTTCCTTCATTATCTAAAATTAAAACTTCATCTCCAGTTTCAAGCTCGCTGAGGTATCTAGTTTTTCCACCAGGAACCATTACATAAGCTTGTACAGGGCCAGCATTTACTCTAAATGGTCTTGATGCAACATATTCACTTTCTAAAGATTCACTATGTACAAAGAACATTGCTTTTGAATAAGATCCAACTAACATTCCTTCACCTGGTTTCATCATAGTAGTTGTATCAATACAAACTCTATCTCCTGAACCAAGGGATTTTACATTAGTTACAGTCACATCTTCTAAAGAGTAATTTTCACTTGAAAGTGTTTCGATTAGATTAGATATTTCTTTAATTTGTGAGAAATCTTCTGCCTCAAAGATTACTCCATCAGTACCTACTTCTAATGTTTCAATAGCTACTTTTGCTTCTACTGCATCTTTTACAGCAGCTATTATTTTAACATCTTCTTTTTGTAAGTCTGCAATAATATTCTCAAGAGGAATAACTGTCCAATCTTTACCAACAAGGATTATATAGTCAACAATTTTACCAATAGCTACAGCTAATTGTTCATGGATTTTATCAATAATTTCAATATATGCACAAACCACTTTTCCTTCATTTTTAGCTTTTTTTGCTTTTGTAATATCTTTTGAGCTATTTAAATCTTTAAGTTCATAACTGTTGTCACCTTCTCCATCAATACCAATTAAATAAACATCACTTTCCTCTTTATTTGATATAATGTTAAAGTTTCCGACTTTTCTAATGTTCTCTTCATCTTTTAAATCAAGAACATAATCTATTCCAGATTCAAGTCCAGTTGTTATTAATTCTTTTTTGTCTTCCCAATCTTTATCAGGTGACATAATCCATGCGAATTTATTTGACAATTTTTAACCTCCTTTTGTTTTTTTTAATTAATTTTAAGTTTTTTTAATAAAACTTAATTTTATTTTTTAATTAAAAATTTTAAATTTGTTTTATTTTGATTAATTTTATTTTTTTAATAAATTTTAATAAGTATTATTCATTCTAAAGTTTATTTTTCACCAATGATTTTTAAAGCTTCGTCAACTTCTAAATCTTTGTGTACAACTTCAGATATTGCTTTTGTGATTTTTCTTGGGTCTTCTGCTTGGAAGAAGTTTCTACCAAATGCAACTCCCGCTCCACCAACTTCTAAAGAATCTCTTACCATTTCTAATAAATCTCTGTTGGTTTCTACTTTTGGACCTCCTGCAATAATTACCGGTACTAATGCACCATCAACTACTTCTTTAAATGAGTCAGGGTCTCCAGTATAATTTGTTTTTACAATATCTGCACCAAGTTCAGCACCTACACGAGCAGCATGTTTAACCATTTCTACATCATGTTCTCCAGTTACTTTTGCCCCTCTTGGGTACATCATAGCGAGAAGTGGAATTCCCCAGTAACTACAAGTTTCAGAGATTTCACCAAGTTCCATTAACATTTCAGATTCGTTTTCAGAACCTACATTTACATGTACAGAAACTGCATCTGCTCCTAATTGAATAGCTTTTTCAACTGAAGTAACAGTTACTTTTTGATTTGGATCAGGGCTTAATGAGGTACTTGCAGATAAATGTACAATAAGACCAATATCGTTACCATATCCTCTGTGTCCTCTTCCTACAATACCTTTGTGCATAAGTACTGCATCTGCTCCACCTTGAGAAATTTGCTCAATAGTTTCATCAATGTCAACAATTCCACGTATTGGTCCATCAGAGATTCCATGATCCATAGGAGCAATCACTGTTCTTTTTGTTTTTCTGTTTATAATTCTTTCTAATCTAATTTTTTTTCCTGTCATACTCATTGTATAACCTCCATTCAAGTGATATAGTTGTTTTATGAATTTTTTAATGAGGCATAAATTCATAAAGTTAACATATATACATTTTATAAATATGTATTTTAAATAATATAAATTTAATCAGTAATTTTTAGTGAAATTTATAAATAATTAATAATTTTTAGTGAGCTTAATAGATAATCAATAATTTTATTATAATTATTTTCTATTTTAATTACTTGCTATTTTTATTATTTAAAATCAATCAATAAAATTAAATATCTATTTTTATAATATAATTTATTATATGAGGTTATTGGTATGAAAAACATAATTAAGGTACTACTTATTATTTTATGTGTTCTTGTTATTTGTGCAACTGTTTTAGGTTTTACAAATGTATCTGAAGATCCTATTAAAGAAAAAGGTAATATGACTATTGCAGTTACTGGTGATGTATTAATTGGTTCCCAAGTTACTCCTGTTTTAGCTGGTGTAAATTCTCCTTTTGAAGGTGTTAAAAATGTTCTTGGGTCTGTTGATGTATTGCTTATAAACTTTGAAAATGCAGCTACAACCTCAGAATCTGCTGTTAAGGGAGATTATCCTCTTAAAGTAGATCCATCTTATGTTCCTAAAGTTAAAATTAATGATAATACTATTGCGGCATTAGCTAATAATCATGTATTTGATTATGGTAAAACTGGTATGAAAGATACATTAGCTACTTTAAAAGCTAATAATATAACTTCTCTTGGAGCGGGAATGAATTATGATGAAGCTCATAAACCTGTTACAATAGAGAAAAATGGTCATAAAATAACTATATTAAATTATATGGATTCTGCTAATTTTG
This sequence comes from archaeon, assembly GCA_024409185.1. GTDB lineage: Archaea > Methanobacteriota > Methanobacteria > Methanobacteriales > Methanobacteriaceae > Methanobrevibacter. Next base: position 691 of record JAKSUD010000003.1, on the reverse strand, counting down.
CAGAATACTCTTAAGATGTAATTCCAGTAGCTAATGGTTCTAATCCAGGATATTCTGCATATGATTCTGCACTTGCAAAGAAACAAATTAAGGAAGCACGTGATAATGGTTCTGATTTTGTTCTTGTATTTTTCCATTATGGAAATGAATATCATACTTCACCAAATGATGTTCAAGTAAACTATTCTCATGAAGTTATTGATTATGGTGCTGATGTGGTATTAGGATCCCACCCTCATGTATCTCAAGGAATTGAAATGTATAAAAATAAACCTATTTTCTATTCACTAGGTGATTTTGTATTTTATCCATTAGGTGATTCAAATACTTATTCTGCATATTTCGTAAAATTTAGTTTAAGTGGTGAAAAGTGTACTGCTACTGTTTATCCAGTAACAATATCAAATGATTTCCCAGTTTATATGAATGCGGGTTCAGGATCTAGTTTCTTAAATAGTTTATCTCCTTTAACTAAAAGTTTAAAGGTAAATCAAGATGGTACTGGAACTTTAACATTTAATTTAACACAAACTACTAATTCAACTGAAAAGGATTTTAAATTTAATTTATTTTAATTCTTTTTCTATTTATTTTATTTATTTCATTTTTTAATTTATTTTAATTCTTTTTCTATTTATTTAGTTTTTTGATTTATATTGTTTCTTTATTATTTATACCTTTATTTTTGATT
>JAKSUD010000029.1 GCA_024409185.1 archaeon | reverse complement strand
TTTTTTCTAATTTTTAAAATTAAATAAAAAAGTATTTTATAATTAAAAAACATAATAAATATTATGAGAAATGAGACTAAAAGTTGTGAAATTTGTGGAAAACCTATTTCTGGTAAACCTTTAAGAGTTAAAATTGAAGGTTCTGTTTTTGAATGTGTTTGTAGTGAATGCTCTAAATTAGGTAAGGTTCAAAAACCTCCAGCTATGGCAAGAGCTAGAAAAACTACTAATAAACCACAAAATAATCAAAATAGATCCCGTGGTGGAATGTCTCAAAGGGTTTATACAAGAGATGATGGACCTATGGATGATATTGTTGAAGATTATGGTACTATTGTTAAACAAGCACGTGAAGCTAAAGGTTTATCAAGAGAACAATTAGGTCAAAAAATCTATGAGAAAGTTTCTGTTATTAATAGAATAGAATCTGGTAAAATGGAACCAGATTTAAAATTAGCTAAAAAACTTGAAAAAACTTTAAACATAACTTTAATTGAAAAATATGATGAAATGGACTTAGATGCATTTAAAAGTTCATCATCTGGTGCAAATACTTTAGGTAGTATTGTTAAAATTAAAAGAAAATAACTCTTAATGAGTTAAATTTAGAAAATTATTTTCTTTTTCTTATTTTTTAGTTTTTTTAATTTTCATGTATTTTTAGTTTATTTTGTTATTTTTTAATAGTTATTTTGTGATAAAATGCCATTTTCAGACTTACAATTTATTAAACATCTTTTAAAAGTTTTCTATGAAAAATATCCTGATTTAGGGATTGATTTAATCTCTGATATTATAGAAGAAACTTTAATTGGTGCTCCAAACTTATTTTTTTCAAGAGAATTAGTTCAAGATAACTCTGATTTCTGTGTTAAATGTGGATATTGTTGTCGTGAACTTGAATGTGAGAATTTTAATGGAAAATCTTGTGATGATTATGAAAATCGTTCAAAAGTTTGTAGAGATTATCCTTTTTATGAAATTGGTTTTGAAACTGGAATTAGTTTAGATGTTCAGTGTAATTATTCTGTAAAATTAGCTGAAATGGTGTTAGATAAATGTTTAAAAGTTTATACAGACTTAGATAGTTATGAAGTATGATTATAGTTTAATGATTTTACCTTATATTTTTAATAAAGTAGTTGATTTGATGAAAATTGAAGAATTTGGCATAGATACGGATGAAGCTGCAGAATTTATAATGGAATCATTACACCATTTACATAAAGGACATGATGATGTTAGTAAAGATTTAGCTATTAAAATGGTTCCTTTTTATAAAAATTATATTAAAAGCAACACTACTGTTGAAGATTTAATTAATATCATTGATTATTCTTCTATTTTATCTGAATATCATGTAAAAATGGTTTTTATGGATGAATTATTAGAAATACCTTTAATCAGTCCTAATGATAAATATTATTCTCTTGAAGAGAGAATTGATTTATTAATTGAAAAATTAAACAATAATAAACTTGTTAAATTAGAAAAGAATACTTATTTATTTTTTAATCACTTTGATTCTATTTAGATTATTTAAATAGTTCTTTAATCACTTTGATTCTATTTAACTTATTTTGTTTCATATAATAGAAATTAATTTTAAATAATACTTTTAACAAATATGTATATAGATATATTTTTAAGTAATCTTTATATACTTAAATAATTATATTTTTATTAGTTATAATACTATTAATTGATAATATTAAAAAATTTTATAAAAATTTAATGATTATTTATTCATTGATTTTATTATTTATTAAAAGAAAAGGAGATAATATAATGGATGACTCTTCTAAAGAACTTCAGACTATGGTTGAAGACCTTGAAAATGAAGTAGCTAAACTTAAAGAAGAAAATAATAAAACTAAACGTAATCTTATGTGGAAAGTTAGAAAATTAGAAAAAGATAAAGTTCTAACTGAAAATGAAAAAATACGTTTAGAAAGAGAGCTAAAATCCTTAAGAGGTGAAGTTGAAAGATTTAGATCACCACCTTTAGTTTTAGCTACTATTACAGAAATCTTAGATGACAGTAGAATGACTGTAAAAAGCAGTACTGGTCCAAGTTTTCTTATTAATTACTCAAAATTCTTAGATGAAAAATTACTCGTTCCAGGTTCAAGAGTAGGTTTAAATCAACAAACTTTTGGTGTTGTTGAAGTACTTCCATCTGAAAAAGATGCAAATGTTACAGGAGCTGAAATTGAAACTAAACCTGATGTTACCTATGATATTATTGGTGCTTTAGATGAACAAATTATAGAGGTTAAAGAAACTGTAGAATTACCTCTTAAACATCCTGAATTATTCGAAAAAGTTGGTATTGACCCACCTAAAGGTATCTTATTATATGGTCCACCAGGAACTGGTAAAACATTACTTGCTAAAGCAGTAGCTAATGAAACAAATGCTACATTTATTAAAGTTGTAGCTTCTGAATTTGTTAAAAAATACATTGGTGAAGGAGCAAGAATGGTTAGAGAAGTATTTGAACTTGCTAAAGAAAAAGCACCAAGTATTATCTTTATTGATGAACTTGATGCAGTAGCTGCTAAAAGACTTAAAAGTTCTACAAGTGGTGATAGAGAAGTTCAAAGAACTCTTATGCAATTACTCGCTGAGTTAGATGGTTTTGAATCAAGAGGAGATATTGGTATTATTGGTGCAACCAACAGACCAGATATCTTAGATCCTGCTTTACTTAGACCAGGTAGATTTGATAGATTTATTGAAGTACCTGCTCCAAATGAAGATGGAAGACGTGAAATTCTTAAAATCCATACCAAAAAAATGGCTTTAGATAAATCTGTAGATTTAGAAGAAATTATTGAACTTACAGAAGGTATTTCTGGTGCAGATTTAAAAGCTATTTGTACAGAAGCAGGTATGTTTGCTATTCGTGAAGAAAGAGATCATATTACACAGGATGATTTCTTAGATGCTGTTGATAAAATCATGGCAAAAGAAGCAGAATCTGACTTTGAAACTCAAGCTGGAGTAATGTTTGGTTAAATAACTAAAACATTACTTTTGAATTTTTTTATTTATTTTTAATTTTTAATTATAAAACTCATAATATGGCCTGTGATGAACCCTATGAGCTCTGATACGTGATGAATGATGGGCGATCTGAGGCCATTTTTATTTTTACTTTTTTTAGTATTTTTAATTATTTTTTTTAATTTTAACTTTAATTTTTTAAATTTCTTTCTAAAAATAGCTATTTTTACATAAACTATATTTAAAATGAAAAGTATAAATATAAACTAATGTTTGGTAGAGATAAAAATAAAATAGCTAATGAAAAAGTATTGTATGAAGCAAGACCAAGTTTTTTAATTAGTTGTAGTAGCATTCTTGTTGCAATGATTGTCTTAGGCATTCTTTTCTATGCTTATACTACAGGTATTAAAATGGTAGGTAATATGAGTGTATTTTTAGTTAGTTCTATTAAAACACCTATTACAAGTTACTATGCATTAGCAATTCTCATATTAATAATTTTTGTATTTTTATACATAATTTGGAAGATTTTAGCATGGAGTACTGTTAAATATAAAATCACTAATTATCGTGTAATAGTTAAAAAAGGAGTCATTACTGAAGATAAAATTTATATGCCTTTTAATACAATCCAAGATATTAATGTTTCTCAAAGTATTTTAGGTAGACTTATTTCAGTAGGTACTCTTACATTATACAGTGCTTATGATGGAAAAAATGTTGAATTAAAGGATATTTTCTCTCCAAGTAAAGTGGAAGATATTATTTTTGAAAATATGAGAAATTCTGCTCTTCAACCAAGAAATCTCTATGATAATTCTAATAAGGGTTATGGTAATCCTACAGGCCCTATCTCTGCAGCAGGTTCTGTTTTTTCAAGATTAAAAGAAAAAGAAAATGAAGTTAGTGCTAGAAATATGGGAAATATTTATCATCAAGAGTATGATGAAATTATTCCTGATCATAATCATGCTATGAGTGATACTCCTGTTAATGATATTTCTGATTTGGATGATTTAGAATTAGTTGATGTTAAAGAACGTAAAAGAAATCTTAGAAAATTAAGAAGAGATGCTAAACGTAATAATTATAATAATTCAAGAAGAAATTATAATTCTCAATATAATAACCAAGATAATTTCCAATCACCTTATAATAAAACTTATGATAGTGATTTAGATGACTATGAATATATAAATGGTCCAAGTCATTATAATAAACAAAATCATCAACAAAATAATTATTATAATCAATATCCGAATAATCCACATAATTCTAATTATTCTCCACAGAATAATAATTATAATCAAGGAAATTATCAAACTAATTACCATAATCAACAAGGTAATAATTACTTTAATCAGAACAGTTATTCTAATCCCAATAACTATCCTAATCAGAATCAAAGAAATTACGAAGACAATTATAATCCAAATTATAATAAAAATCAAGAGTATGCTGATGTTTATATTCAAGATGGTTATCAAGAAGGTCATAATACTTATGAACCTGTTCATAATTCTATTAGGGATTCATATAGAAGAAATCCAGATAAATATTTTGCAGATAATTATGAAAAATTCCATGAGAATAATTTAAAATCTCAAAATCAAACTTATGATGATTATGATATTTCAGATGCTGAATTTGATAGAACTGTTATGGAAGCAAATAGGAATTTAAATAATAAAAACATAATGTTTAAAGGTCAAAAATCTAATCATTATGATGATAGTTTTACTAATGAATTGGTAAATGATTTTAATCCTCAATATAATAATAGAAATCATAATTCTAGAAATTATGGTGGTCAAAATAGAAGTTCTAATCAGTATGGTAATAATGTAAATTATAATAATTCTAGAAATTATTCAAAAGGTAAAAGAAATAATTCTAGACAAAATTATAATAATTACAATAAAAATAAAAATCGAAATTATAATAAAAATAATTCTAGATATTATAATAATTCTAATAGACATAATTCTAATCACAATTCTAACAATAATCATGAAGATTATTCTTCAGATTATTCAAATAGAGATGATTATAAAAATAAAACTGCAAAAAATGTTATTAATAATCATTCAAGAAAATTTGATAGATGATTTATTTATTATATTTTAGATTATTATAGTTATCAAATATATCAGTAATTAAGTACTTTAATATTTATAAGTAATTAAATATTCAAATTATCAGTCATTTAATGTTAATTTTAGTATCGGTGTAAACTATGGATTTTGATTATGATGTAGCTATTATTGGAGCAGGACCTATAGGTTCTACTTTAGCATATAAATTAGCTAAAGAGAATATTAATGTTTGTCTTATTGATAAAAAGAAGGTTATAGGTCTTCCTTTACAATGTGCAGGTATTATTAGTTCTAAAATAGCTAATTTTAATGAAATTCCAAGTGAACTTATTTTAAATAAGGTTAAAGGAGCTAATATTTTCAGTGCTTCTAATGAATTAAGAGTAGCTAAAGATGATTATGAAGCTTTTGTTATTGATAGAGTAGCTTATGATCAGTTTCTCTTTGATAGAGCTTCTAAAGAAGGTATAGATACTTATCTTTCATCTAAAGTAATTGATGTTGATATTGAAAAAGGAATTATCTATTTTAAGGATAATGCTAAAATTAATCAAATTACTTCTAAAATAATTGTTGGTGCAGATGGACCAGATTCTATAGTTTCTTCTAAGTTTGGTAATGATTTTAGCTATTTTAATGCAAGCCAATATTTAGTTAAAGTAGATGAAATTCAAGAGATGGATTTTGTTAGTGTTTGTGCTAAAGAAAATCTTTTCCCAGGGTTTACTTGGGTAATTCCTGCTTATGAAGATATTTTTAGGGTAGGAATTTTTTCAAATCATACTTATAAAGAACAATTAGCTATTTTAAATGACTTTTTAGAAAATGATTTTCAGAGAATTCCACATAATTATGAGCATTATGATTATAAAATTATTGAACGTTATGCTGGAAAAATTCCAATTTTTAATAAGGAAAATTTGCTTGTAAAAGAAAGAGCTATTCTTATAGGTGATGCAGGATCTCAGATTAAACCAACTTCTGGTGGAGGTTTAATAATTGGCTTTAATGTAACGGAAATAGCTAAAAATAATATTATAAATGCCTTAAAAGAAGATAATTTAGGTTTATTATCTAATTATGATAAAGAATTTAGAGAAATTTATGATAAGGAATTTTCATATCAATTTAAAGTTCAAAAAACATTATCTTTTTTATCTGATGAGGATATTGATTATTTCCTTGAGAAACTTAAAAAAAATGATTGTGAAGAGTTATTTTATAAATATGGAGATGTTGATAATCAATCTATTTTAATAAAACAATTCCTTAAAAAAGGTTTGGTATTATCATTACTTCCAAAATTATTGAAAAAAGATTTAATTAAAATTTGGTTATAATTTATTTAGAATTAATTATGAATACTTTAAAAAATTTGGTTATAATTTATTTAAAATTAATTACAAATATTTTAAATATTAAAATTATATTGCTATAAATTAAAGATTATATTTATTTAGGGGATAAAATGGAATTATTATTAATTCAGTCACAAGAACATGATAAATTACCTTTAGCTGAACTTCGTGCTGTTTTAGAAGTTGAAGAGATTGAAACTGATATTAAAGTAGTTTGTCCTGGGATTGTTTTACTTAACTCATTAGCTGAAGATAAATTTGATGAATATTATCAAATATTAGTTAGAAGATTAGGTTATACTCATGAAGTTCATCAATTAATTTCTACTGTAGAATATGAATCTCTTGAAGATGAAGTTGTATCTATTGATTGGTCTGAGTTTATTAAAGAAAACTTTGCTGTTCGTGTAAAACGTTTTGATTCAGCTATTGATACAGTAGCTACTGAAAGAAGAGTTGGACACTTAATATTAACTAATACTGATGGAATTTCTGTTAATTTAACAGAACCTAAATCATTTATACGTGCTGTTGCACACCAAAATACTGTTTATTTATGTTATGGTAAATACCAATTAAATAAAAAATACTTTGAAATTATGAAACCTCATAAAAGACCATTTTTCCATCCAGGTTGTATGAGTCCTAAATTAGCTCGTTGTATGGTTAATCTTGCAAGAGTAAAAGAAGAAGATTTTGTTCTTGATCCATTCTGTGGAACTGGAGGTATTTTAATTGAAGCAGGATTAATTGGTGCTAAAGTTATAGGTTCTGATATTGATTGGAGAATGAAAAGAGGAGCAGCTACTAATCTTGATTATGCAGGTGTAACTGATTATAGAACTTGTGTTGTTGATGTTCGTGAGTTAAAAATGTATGAAGAAGTAGATGCTGTTGTTACAGATCCGCCTTATGGAATTTCAACTACAACTTGTGGTGAAGGTACAGATGGTATTTTTAAAGAATTTTTATCTTCTATTGAACATAGTATGAAAAAAGATGCATTACTTGTTATGGCTAGTCCTGATTCTTTAGATATCGATTCACTACTTGATGATGTAGGTTTCGTTTTATTAGAAAGATACTCAATTAAAATGCATAAAAGTTTAACACGTATCATTTCTGTAATAGCTAAAATTCATTAAATTGATTTAGCTATTCATTCTTATTTTTATTAATTTATGCATCTACATATCAATACTTAAAAAGAGTAAAATATTTTATTTTTATTATTTTTTTAAAATATTATTTTATTAATTAAAAAAAGAATTTTTTAAATTTAAAAAAAGAAAAAAGAATAAAATTAATTAATTTCAATTTTATTCTCTAATAAAGTTCCATCTTCTGCTTTTATGATTTTCCCATCAAGAACCTCTATGATTCTATCAGCTAATTTTGCAACATTCATATCATGAGTTACCATAATTAAGGTTACATTTTCTTCTCTATGTAATTTTGTTAATTGTTCAAGAATCATTTGGCTTGTTTTTGAATCAAGAGATCCAGTTGGTTCATCAGCTAAGATAATTGAAGGGTCATTTGCTAATGCTCTTGCAATAGCTACTCTTTGCCTTTCTCCACCTGAAAGCTTTGTTGGCATATATTTAGCTTTATCTTTTAATCCAACATTATCTAAAAGAGTAAGGGCTTTTTCTCTCATTTCTTTAGAACTTAAATTTTGTGTAAACATTGGAATTTCAATATTTTCAACAACACTAATATTTGGAATAAGATTATGAAGTTGGAAAATAAATCCTAATTTTTCACCTCTAAATTTATGAAGATTTTTATTTACCATTAAATCATAACCTGCAACAGTTATTTCGCCGCTTTCTGCAACATCAAGAGCACCTAAAACATTTAATAATGTAGATTTTCCAGAACCAGAAGGTCCAATTATTGATACAAATTCTCCTTCTTCAATTGATAAATCAATTCCATTTAAAGCTTTGATATTTCCATTTTCATATGTTTTTACTAAATTTTTTAATTCAATAATTTTTCCCATATTATCCCTCTTATTCATATCTTAAAGCTTCTGTAGGAGGTAATCTTGTTGCTTTGATTGCAGGATAAAGTCCTCCAATAACACCTACAATTAATGCAATTCCAAATGCTTTAACAAATGTGTTAATTGTATATGTTGGGGTTAATGCAATAGTTCCAGTTGCAGAAAGTAATTCTACTCCAATAATTCCACATATTGAACCTACAACTCCTGCTACTAATGTTATAACAATAGATTCTCCAATAATCCTTATTAAAATCTTTCTATCTGACCAACCAACAGCTTTTAATACTCCAAGTTCTCTTGTTCTCTCAAGTACAGAAGTTAGCATTGTATTAATAATTCCAACTCCTCCGATAATAATAGCAAGTAATGATATTGCCCAACTTGCTCCATCAAGCATATCAATTAAATCTCTAACCATTTCTAAATCAGATAATGAACTTATTGTAGTTAAATTTTCTCCATATAATGAATCAATTTTACCTTCAACAGTTTCAACATCAGAAGGATTATCTAATTTTACATAAATAGAACTAATATTATCTTCTGCATCCATTAAATCTTGTGTAATTTCTAATGG
>JAKSUD010000028.1 GCA_024409185.1 archaeon | reverse complement strand
TTAAGAGCTCTTTTAATTGTATAATTTACTCCATAATAATCTTCTTCTTGATTATATACTGATACAATAGGAGACATTGTTTGGGAAGTTCCTATTAAGAACATGTAAATTATAAAAGAGATATTATTACATACACTAAATGCTATAAGTCCAGATTTTCCTAAAACATAGGAAATTAAAATATTAATAGCAAATAATTTAAGAGTTATAAATAATTGAGTAGAAGCAGATGAAAATCCTGAAAAGCAAATTTCTTTTAAATATGCAAAGAATTTAGACAATTTAACTTTACTTCTTGAGATTATTTTAAGAGTACGTTCATCTTTAAAGAAATATCTTGTTATATAAATAGATCCTAACATATAACCAGTTACAGTAGCTAATGCAGCTCCTCCTACTCCCATTCCAAATACTTTAATATAAATAAAGTCTAAAATAATGTTTGCAATATTTGAGATTAAAATAGATCTAAATGGTAAATTAGGCATACCATCAGCACGTATGAAGTATGATAGACTCATCATATAACATAAAAATGGCATACCAATTATTATAATAGTGAAAAACTCACTAACAAGTGGTTTAACTTGAGGAGTAGAGCATAAAACACCTACAATACTATCTGAAAAAATCAGACCTAAAATCATTATTATAAAACCTAAAACAATTAGAGAAATTAATGCAACTGTAAAGTAAAAGTTACTTTTCTCTTCATCATACTCAGCTTTTGCAACAGAAGCTAAAACACTTCCACCTAAACCAATCATCCAATATAATAAATTAACTAAATTAATTACTGGAGAAACTAATTGAATAGCAGATAAATTAATAGCGCCAATTAAGAAACTAACTATTAAAGAATCTGCAAATAAACAAGTGTTATTAGCCATTGATGTAAATAAAGTAGGTAAGAAAAACTCATTAAATTTACTTTTTAATAATTCATGTCGTCTATCAAACATTAAAACACCTAATTGTCAGTCAAATAATAAATTACTTAAAAAAACAACTAATTTTCTTAAATATCAAAGAAACTTAAATCATCTAAGTATTCAACAAATCTATATACATAATTCTCTGAAATTACTGGCCATTTTACTCCTAAACGATACAATGCTTGTACTGTATAAGAGTTATCTGCAGGAAGCCAAATCTTTTTCAATTTACCAGAACCTACAGAAGTAATAAGTCCAGATACTCCAGATTGTCTTGTTTTATCATTCAAAACTTCATTTAAAGCTATTTCATAATCATCATTTTCAACTGGATTAATATCTAAACCTAATGGTTTGATAATCTCAATAATATCACCGAAACAAATTGTGTGATGTTGATATGGATGGAAAACAACACATTCTTTTGGAGTTTTAGATAAAGCCACAATAGATTTAGCAGTTACATCAATAGGACTAAATTCAACAGCATTACTTAACATAGCATAAGGCATTACACCAATAGTAACAAATGCTTTAAGACGATTAATGAAACCATTTGAATCAAAGTTAATTTGGAACTCACTATCGGAGTCTCTTGCCATTAAATTACCTACTCTCATAATTTTAACATTTAAATCATCTTCAACAGCTGCTTCTAAAATAGCTCTTTCTGCTAAGAATTTACTACTAATATACTGATTATCAATAGTTTGACCAACATATAAATCTCTTTCATGATATTTATAATCTGCTGGAGGGAAGTTATCTACACTTTCTCCTGCAACACTGTAAGTAGAAACTTGCACATATTTACAATCTTTTAATTTAGCAAATTTCAAACCATTAATAACTCCACCAAGGTTAATATCTTCAATATCAGTACCTGAGGAGAAGTGTTTTACATTTGCTGCACAGTTAACTAAAGTATCAATATTATATGGAATCAACTTTTCAAAGTCTTTATAATCAGTTATATCTCCTTCAATAATATGTAATCTTTCATTAAATAATTCATCATAATCATTTGAGAAGTAATAGAAGAGTAATGATTTTAATCTATCTTCTGAGGATAATCCTTTTCTTGATCTAACGAAACAGTAAATATTGCCTTTTTCTACTTCTAATAACTCATGTAAAACATGAATTCCTAAAAATCCAGTAGCTCCAGTTAAAAGAATATCACCTAAACTATCTTCTTTTTCACCAGCAATAAAGTTTTCAAGAGTATTTTTCTCTAATAACTCATTAATTTTACTATAATCATAATTAGATTCTTCACTAAGCTCTACTCCAGAGTCTTCATCTGATAAGATAAATTCTGCAAGTTTACGTGGAGTTGGATTATCAAAGACATCACCATAATTAAGATTATAATCTTTATTTAAAGCAGCCATTGTAATTTTAGTTACAAGTAAAGAAGTTCCACCCATTTCAAAGAAATTATCTGTAACTCCCACTTGATTAAGACTTAAAATCTCAGCAAAAGTATTTGCAAAGAATGCTTCAATATCATTTTCAGGAGCAACATATTCAGAAATTAAGACTGGTTCTGGTAAGTTTTTAAGGTCAGTTTTACCATTTAAAGTCTCAGGCATTTTGTCTAATTCCATATAAACTGTAGGAACCATATAATGAGTTAATCTTTCACCAATTGTTTCTTTTAAATCATCAATATCTATGGAAAACTCATTTTCGCCTAAATTCTCTTTTTTATGTTCCTCATCAATAGTGAAGTAAGCACATAAGTGATCATTATCTTTAATCTTCTTAACAACAACAGCAAGAGATTTAATTCCAGGATATTCAGAAATAGCTGATTCAATTTCACCAATCTCAATTCTTAAACCTCTAAGTTTAATTTGGTTGTCTAATCTTCCAAGAATAAATATTTCACCATTATCATCCCATTTAGCAAAGTCTCCAGCATGATAGAATTTAATTCCATTAATTTCACTATAAACTTCTGCATTCTTCTCAGGACGGTTAAGATAAGCTCTACTTACACCTCCACCTGCAATATATAATTCCCCAACTACATGAGGAGGAAGTGGATTTGAATCAAAGTCCATTACTTCTTCATGAACATTGAATAAAGGTTTTCCAATAGCTAAAACACCATCTTCAACTAAACGAGTATTACATACTACAGTAGTTTCAGTAGGTCCATAAATATTATAGAATTTAGCATCAGAAACTTCTTTTACTCTATCATATAATTGTTGTGGAATTCCTTCTCCACCAACACATAAAATCTTAAATTTAGCAAATTCCTCTTTTAATCCATCCATTTCAAAGTATTGGAGTAATCTTGAAGGAGTTCCATTATAAACATTAGCTCCTGTAGATTTAATTAATTCATATAATGCTAATGGGTCTTTATATTGAACATCATTAGCAAATACAACTGTACTACCATTAAGAAGTGGAATAAAAGTTTCTTGCATAAGCATATCAAATGCAACAGTAGCTATTGATAAACATTTATATCCTTCTTTTTTAGTATTAGTAGCTATTTCATAACAATAAATACTTGAAGGGTCAGGATAAACAAAGTTTGTAATATTTCTATGTTCAATCATTACTCCTTTTGGAAGTCCTGTAGAACCTGAAGTATAAATAAGATAAGCTAAGTTTTCAGGAGCTAAATCAGGATTTGGATTAGAAATATCTTCTTCTTTAAGTAAATCATCAATATTTAATAAATTTTCATTATATTCACTTAAATCAACATCATTTATATCAATAATATCATCAACAATGATAAATTTAGATGAACTGTCAGTTAAAACATGCTCAATCCTATCTTTAGGATAATCTGGATCAATTGGAATAAATGCTGCACCAGATTTTGAAATACCAAATATTGAAGCGAAAACATTACTATTACGTTTTAGGACAAACATAACTTTATCCTCAACACCAACACCTTTTTTAATTAAAGCATTAGCTATACGGTTCGCTTTAATATTTAATTCATTATAAGTAAATTCACCATCATCACAGATTAATGCAATATCATCACCATGTTCACTAACAACATTTTCAAATAATTTATTTAATCTATATTCTGGAATTTCTTTAAGATTAAATTCTTTAATCATTTCATCTGAAACAATAGAAACATCTTTTAAGAATGTATTAGCTATTTTTGATGTTAAATCTTCATTTGAAGATAAATCTTTTGTTAAATTCACTAATTTATCTAAAACTACTGAAATAGAATCTAAAAATGTATTAATTAATTCTTTAGAATATAATGCATCATTATATTGACAAGCTAATTTATACTCACCATCTATCTTAATAACATTTAAAGTTAATTTAAACTTAAGACCATCATATTCTAAGCTTTCACGCTCAATTACTCTTCCATCCATATGAATATCTTCGATAATTTTACCATGGAATGCATATAAAAACTCAGGAATCATCCCATATTTATCCGCTATTTTAGTTAATGGATAACAAGAGTAAGATAAAGTATCTAACCATTCTTTATTAATATATTCAAAGTACTCTTTAAAGCTTAAATCACTATTTAATTTTAAAGCTATTGGTAAAGTTTTAACCATCATAGCAAGAGTATTTTGCTCATCTGGAGTAAATCTTCCATTAGTAATTGTTGCAAATAATAAATCTCTATTATAAACAAATTTAGATAAAACAAAGCTTGAAACAGCTAAGAATAAATTATTAGAACTAATAGCTAAACTATTACAGAATGTGTCAATTTTATCTTTACTAATGAATTTCAAGATTTCAGCTGCAACACCATCTTCTTAAAGACCTTTTAAATCTGGGGAAACTAATGTTGCTTCATCATACTCTTTAATTTTATTATAATAGAATAATTCAGCTTCTCTATAAAGATTAGACTCTTCAGTTTTAACTTCTTTTAAAGAATAATCAAATCCATTAATTGGTTCTAATTGACCTAATTCATCAATTCCTAATTCTTTTAAAGCATTTTCATCTAATTCTAAATTATTATCATAAATTAAAGCTATTTGACGAAATAATAAATTCAATGAAGTTCCATCAACAATTATATGATGGAAATCTGAAAGAAGAGCTACTTCATTAGATTTAGAATCTGAATTGGAGTTTTTAATAATTCTAAATCTAAATAAAGGACCTTCACTTAAATTAAATGGTCTAATAAATTCTTCAATATAATCTTCATCAACAAATTCAGAAATACTATTAAAATCTGAATTATCAATTAAATTAGCTATATCAATAACTTCAATTAAATCATCAATAACTAAACTATCTCTTTGTTCTTGATAAACATAACCATTATTCATCACAATACGAGTTTTTAAATAAGAATGATAATTAATTGCTTTAATAATAGCTGATTTAAGCTTATCTACATCAATATCTCCAAAATTAATAAATTTAGGTAAGTTATATGCAAGTTTTTCAGGATCTTTTACACAATCAAAATATACTCCTAATTGATTTGCAGTTAAAGGATATAATTTACCATCAGAGATTGAAACAGTACTTATATTAGATATTTCTGAATCAGATTCAATTTCTTTAGCTATTTCTTTAATTGTTTTAATTTTTAAAATCTTATTAATTGATAAAAGAACATCAAATTCATTAGAAATAGCTGAAATAAGTTTAATAACAGATAAAGAAGTAAGACCTACAGTGAATAAATCTGTATTAATACCAAATTCTTCAATTTCAAGAATATCTTTTACAATATCAAATAAAACTTTTTCAGTATTAGTTTCAGGAGCTATTAAATCTTCTTCATTAATCTCAATATCAGGTAAATTTTTAAAGTCTGTTTTACCATTTGGGGTAGTAGGGAATTTATCAAGTTCCATATAATAAGAAGGAACCATATAATCAGGAATGTTTTTAGCTAAATAATCTTTTAATTCTTTAGAATCAACATCTTCAATAACAGTATAATAAGCTCATAAATGTTCAACACCATTAACTTCTTTCACCATTACCTTAACAGAGTTAATTCCAGAATAATTAGCTATTGTATCTTCAATTTCAGATAATTCTATTCTTAAACCTCTAAGCTTGATTTGAGTATCATTACGACCTAAAACATAAACTTCACTAGATTCATCTTTTTTAGCTAAATCCCCAGTATTATAATAATTAATACCATTTAATTCCATAAAGACTTTATTAGTAAGTTCTTCATTGTTACAATAACCTCTTGCAATTCCCGCACCACCAACATACAATTCACCAGTAACATAAGGAGGTAACTCGTTTCCATCAATATCCATAACTTTATCTACAACATTAAGCATTGGGAAACCAGCTGTAACAATTGATGAATCAATTAATTTACCATGAGAAGCTATTGTTACTTCTGTTGGACCATATGAATTGTAAATTTCACAATCAGAACACTTACGAATTACATCGTATAATCTTGGAGGGAATCCTTCACCACCAACAATCATAAATTTACATTTAGCTACTTTATCTTGAATTTCTTCTAATTTTAAGTATTCAAGTAATCTTGTTGGAGTAGATCCAAAAGCATCAACACCTGTTTTATCAAATAACTTAGCAAGTTCAAGTGGATTAATAGATTCCTCATCATTTGCAAATACAACAGGCATACCATTCATAATTGTACCAAAAATCTCACGTAAAAATACAATAAATGAAACAGTAGAAATTGAAATCATTTTACTACAATTATTTACAAGTGCATAAATAGGCATGTTTAAAGGGTGATTTGCAATATAATTAGAAATTCCCATATGAGTAAGCATTACACCTTTAGGTTTTCCTGTAGAACCAGATGTGTAAATTAAGAAAGCTAAATTCTCAGGAGTTAAATTAATATTTGGATTAGAAACATCTTCTTCTTTAAGTAATTCATTAACATTAATAGCATTTTTACCATTATATTCAATATCATCACTTACAATAACAAATTTTGAATCACTATCTTCTAAAACTTGATTAATTCTCTCTTCAGGATATTTAGGATCAATAGGAATAAAAGCACATCCTGCTTTAATAATTCCTAAAACACTTGCAATAAGATTACTATCACGTTTCATCATAAACATGACTTTATCTTCAATTTCACATCCTTTTTTAATAAGAGCATTAGCAATACGATTAGATTTCTCATAACTCCACATATGTAAATTTACCATCATCAGCATATAAAATAGTTTTATTAGGTTCATCATTAACCCATCTTTCAAAAATATCCTTAATTACACCTTCATTAGCAAGTTCAATAGTAAATCCTTCATCTTTATCAATTTCTTTACAAATGGATAAATTTTTTAATAATTCATCAGGATTTTCTTTAAATTTAGTTAATAAAACATTAACTCCATCTAAAAATGCTTCAATAATCTCATCAGAGTAATAAGAACTATCATATTCAATATTTAAAGTAGTTCCATTTTCACCTTCAATAACAGACAAAACTAATTTATATTCGGATAAATTTACTTTAGCATTATCCCAATTAAATAAGATTTCACTTTCAAATTCAATATTTTTATTATTAGTTAAAGGATAAAATGCAAATTTTTTAATTTCATCAAATCTTGCTTGAATGTCTTCTAAATAATCTTTAACAGAAATATTAGTATCAAATTTATATCCTATCGCAAGTTCATTAAATTCATTTAAATACTCATTTCCATTAATATTCCTATTAAATAAACCAGATATTAAAATATCTTTAGAAAATGAAAATTTAGTAAGATTAAATAAAGTAGTAGCTGCAATTAATTCTTTAGAAATATTTTTAGAGAAAACATAATTTAATAATTTAAAATCAACGAATTTAGATTTATCATTAATATCAGGAGAAATAACAGTAGGTTCGTCAAATGATTTAACTAAATTATTAAAGTATTTTTCAGCTTCATAAAACTCATTAGAATTAACTTCAAATTCAGAACATAATTTATCTGGGTTTTCAGATACATCTTTAAGTAAAGATTTAATTCCACTAGCAATTTCATTTACTTGTTTATATGAGAAACAATTTTTATTATATTCAATATATAAAGTTTGAAGACCATCCTTATCTGAGATATTTTTATTTACACGAATATGGAAAGGAAATTCAGTTTCATCAGAATAAGATATTCCTTCTACACCATATTCAGAAGAATTAGATACAATAGAATACATTGAAATATTACCTGGTTCTAATCCTTTAACTCTTAAATCAGAAGAATAATTATTAAATTGGATTTTACCATTAGTTAAACCAGATTTTAAAACAGATTTAACAGCTAAAAGTAAATCTTTAAAGCTTAAATCATCATCAATATTAATTCTAAGAGGTAAAACATTTACAAACATTCCCATTTTATCAACTAAATCTTCACCATAATAACGACCATTTACAGAAGTATTCCAAATTATATCATTAGAATCAAATGATTTAGAGAAATATAAATATGCAGTAGATAATGCAAGTACAAATGGAGAAACACGATTACCATCAATATTATTTAAATTTTTTAATTTATTAGTTAACTCTTCATCTAAAACTAAATTAAAAGTTCCCATTTCAAGATCTTGGAAATCATACCAATCTCTTTTATAATCTTCTAAATTATTTAACCAATATTCTTTTTCTGATTTAAATTCATCACTTGCTAAGAATTCTTTTTCTCTATTTACATAAACTTCATAAGATAAATCATTAGATGGAATAAATTCTTCATTATTTTTAAAAGCATTCATTGCTTTTTCAATTTCTTGAGGAAGAATTGAGAAAAGAGAAGTTCCATCAAGTAAAGTATGGTGAACTACACCTGCAAGAATAGCTAAATCATTATATTTAATAATTTTCCAACAATAAAGTGGAGAATCAAAAATACTTTCAAAAGGATTATTTAATGATTCTTCAATAAAACCATCAATATCGTCTAAATATTCAAATTTATTCTCATCAAGTTTATCTTCAAAATAATACTGTTTAAAATCACCATTTTCATACTTAATTCTCAAATTCAATGATTTAACACAGATAACATTAATTGCTTTTTTAAGATATTCTAAATCACGAATAGAATAATCTTTTCTAAAATTCAAATAAAAAGCATCATTATTTGGATTATTAACATCAGAAAATAAAATCATTTTTGAGCATCAGATAAATCAAAATACATTATATATACCACCTATATTGTAAAATTTCTTAATTACTTATTAATAAT
>JAKSUD010000027.1 GCA_024409185.1 archaeon | reverse complement strand
TCATCATTTGGAAAATCATGTAAAATTTCAATACAATCTAAGCCAAGACTTGTATAATATTCTATTTCATCTTCAAACTTTTCACTAGCTGTTGCAAGTGCAGATACACCTATTTTCATTTTAATCCTCCCTATATCTAGCTATAATTCTTAAACCATTATCAACAGATTCAATAATTTCTTGAGTCATATCTATGGTTTTAGCTAATTTTACATAACCTCTTTTACCAATAGTAGCTGTAAATAAGAATTTATCTTCAATTAATACATCAAAAGCTATTCCTACAAATTCTTTTCCAATATTTAAGATAACATGTTTATCTCTAAGTTCTGGATAAATCTCAAAAGTTTCATAGTAAGGAGCTAAATCTTCTCTTAAGTTATTTGAATTATCTAAAGAATAATCTTTTAATTCATGATTAAGTTCTTCAATAAGAGAGTCTTTAATTGAATAATCTTTAAGTTTGTCTTTAGAATCAACAAATTCAATATCTAAACCATCATAATTTGAATTAGAATTGTAATTTGATGAAGAATAATCATCTTCATCATCATTAAATGAAGATTCAAATTTAGATGCAAAAGAGTCTTTTTTAACTTTTTTAGATTTTTTGCCTTTTTTCTTTTCTTGAGCTTTACTTTCTAAACGTTTTTGAAAGCTACTTGGAGCATTATCAAGCTCATCAACATTAATACTAAGACCAATTTTCTTCTCTAATTCAGCTATTCTTTTACCACCTTTTCCAATGATTTTAGGAACATGTTTCTTATTAACATAAACAGTTACTCTTTTATCATTTACAAGGGAAACTTCCATAGCTGTTTTAGGAACAAGTTTTTTAAGTCTTCTAAGGATTTCTTTCTCTGCAATAAGCTGAACAGGAGATTTTTCTCTTTTCATTTTATCAATTTTAGACTGTTCAACCATTTCAATATCCATTACAATGGTTTGATCACCATAAGTATAAATCTCATTAACAAGTTCACCAGTTTCAAAGTCTAAAACTTCAATAACAGGTCTTGAAAGGTCACGTTCTTCCATTCCAGTTGGAACTTTAACAGTAAGTTTAGTTTCATAAATAGCTGCAATTTCTCCATTATCAATATAAATTGTAGTATCAACAATAGATGGAATAGTACCTAAATCTACTCTATTAGCTATTCTTTGAATTGCATCAATTGGACGAGTTGCATGAACAACACCAATCATTCCAACACCTGCAAGACGCATATCTGCAAAAATAGAGAAATCATGGTTTTTTCTAAGTTCATCATAAATTGTAAAATCAGGTCTTACAAGAAGTAAAATATCTGCTGTATTTTCCATATCTCCTTCAAGTGGAGAATATTGAGTGATTGTATCAGCTACTTGTAAGTCTCTTGGAGTTTCCATAGTTTTTACAATTTTATTCATATCTTCATCATAAAATTTAGCTATTGCTTGAGCAAAAGTACTTTTACCCGCTCCTGGAGAACCTGAAATTAAAATACCTCTTGCACTATTTTTAAAACGTTCAAGAAGCTCTGGAGAAAGATTATAATCTTCAATAGAAACTTCAGCTACTGGTCTAACAGCAGTAATCTCTAAAGCTTCTGAAAATGGAGGTCTAGCTATTGAAATCCTAAGATTTCTTGATTGTATAACAATAGCTCCATCCATATCTGCTTCTAAATAAGTTTTAGGATCATATCTTTCCTTCTCAAGAATCTCCTCTGCAATATTTTCTAATTGTTTGTAATTAAAAACTTCATCAGCTAATTTAACAAGTCTAACTTCACCAGGTTTACCTTTTTTAGCCATTGGAGGTACATTTTCTTTTAAATGAACAGACATTGTTCCACTGTCAAAGAATTTCTCAATTTTTAATTCAATATTTCCTTTAAATTCTTGAGCAGAATAAATAACTGGAATTCCTTGAGCTTCAGCAGTTTTAGCTTGAATTCTATCACTTGTAAGAAGTAATGCAAGTTCACTTTTAGCTACATCTCTTATTAAACTATCAACTTCACCAAATTTAGCATTATCCTTTTCAAATTTACTTGGTCTTCTACCTGTGATTTTAATAGCTAATTTACCTTTATTTGCTAATTCTTGTAATTTTTTAATCTCTTCAAGCCCTTTTACACCTGTAGGTCTGTGATTATTAGCCTGATGTTCTAATTCAGCTATTACAGCTTCTGGAATAATGATTTCTGGATAATTTAATTCTTTTTCTTTAATAATTTTTATAACATTTCCTTCTATAACTGCACTTGTATCTGGAACAATTCTTTTTATTTCTTCTTCAATATCATTAGCATAATCATAATCAAAATCCATTTTTAAACCTCCTTCTCTTTTTATGCTTGTCTAATCATTGGTATAATAAAAATAATAAAATCAGCTTGAATTTAATTCATTAATTTTAGAATTCTTTTTAATTTTAAAAAAATAAAAAATTTAATTATACAAAAAAGTCCTATAAAGTTTGTATAATTAAAATAAGAGTTATTTTAACTTTAAAATAAAGTTATTAACTCTTTAAATAAAATAAGTTATTTAATCAAAAGTTGGGTAATTTGGACTTTCATTAGTAATTAAAAAGTCGTGTGGGTGAGATTCTTTAATACCACTTGAAGTAATTCTTACAAAGTGTGCAACTTCTTTCATAGTATTAATATCTTTAGCACCACAGTAACCCATGGAAGATTTTAATCCTCCAACTAATTGGAAAACAACTTCACTAACAGTTCCTTTGTAAGGTACAACACCTTCTACACCTTCAGGAACTAATTTAGAATGTTTCATTTGAGTAGTCTGAGTTTTATCTACTTCTTGGAAGTATCTATCAGCAGCTCCTCCACCAGAACCACCAGTCATAGCTCCCATTGAACCCATTCCACGGTATTGTTTGAATTTTCTACCATTCATAGTTACAACATCACCAGGAGCTTCTAAAGTTCCAGCAAGTAAGTTACCGAGCATTACTACATCTGCTCCAGCACCAATAGCTTTTGCAATATCTCCAGAGTATCTAAGACCACCATCTGCAATAACAGGTACACCAGCGTCTTTTGCAATATCTGCAACATCAGCAATAGCTGTTAATTGAGGAACACCAATACCTGCAACAATACGAGTAGTACAAATAGAACCAGGACCAATACCTACTTTAAGACCATCTGCACCATGTGCAATTAAGTCTTCAGCAGCTTGGGAAGTAGCAATATTACCCATACATAAATCTGCATCAATATTATCTTTAATAGTTTCAGCGAATTTAACTACATTCATATTATGAGCATGAGCACAATCAACAGAAATAATATCTGCTCCAGCTTCATCTAAAGCCATAGCTCTGTCTAAATCAAATGGACCACAAGCAGCAGCTACTAAATATTTACCATCTTTATCACGAGCTGCATTAGGATGTTGATCTTGATTTAAAATATCTTTAATAGTTAAAATACCAACGAGAGTTCCTTCATCATCTACAACAGGAAGTCTCTCAACTTTATTTTCATAAGCTATATCTAAAGCTTCTTCAGGAGTTATATTTTCACGAATAGTTACAACTTCAGAAGTCATTATGTCTTTAACTTTCTTATTAGCTCCAGATTTAATAATAGGTCTTACATCTCTTTTACTAATAATACCTACAATTTTATCATTTTCAATAACTGGAAGACCACTTACAGATTCATTACGCATAATATCTTGTACTGTTTCAATAGAAGAATCTGGATTAACAGTAACAACATCACGTACAGTAATATCTTCTGCATTTTTAACTTTTCTAACTTCTTCAACTTGAACTTCTTGAGTTATATTTCTGTGAATAACTCCAATACCACCTTCTTGAACAAGTGCAATAGCTAAACGAGCTTCTGTAACTGTATCCATTGCAGCACTCATAATAGGTATGTTTAATTTAATATCTTTAGTTAATTTTACTGTAGTTTCTACATCTTTAGCTTCAATCCAAGATGCATTTGGTACAAGTAAAAAATCATCATAAGTATATGCTGGTTTTGCATTTAAAATTTTATCTGAAAACATAATATCCCACCTAAAACATTTATCTAAACGTTTATCCCTAACCGTTTTTAATCAAATAAAAATAATTCGTATAAAATCTTTAGTCAAATAATAAGTTAATAGTTAAATAATAAGTAATTAGCTACTCATTAAGAATTAACTAATAACTACTTTAATAAATATAAATTAATTATTCAAAGGATTGTACGAGTTCTTTTAACTCAGCTACTGCAGTTCTGTCAATGTGACCAGTATTTCTGTCTCCACCAACACAAGCAGCACCTCTAACACCTACAACATCACAGCCAACATCGTATAATGGTTTTAATTGATCTTTTTTAACAGATCCTGCTAAAGCAACTTTTAAACCATATCCATGAGCTTCTTCAGTGAATTTTCTACAATCATCAATATCAAGATAATCAAATAAAGTGTGACCATCTTTAACAGCAGTATCTAACATAGCTAAGTCTGCACCAGAGTCTCTAGCTACTTTTGGAATATCCCAAGGACTGACAGCTCCTACTCTGTGAGCATCAGCATAACCAGAAGCAACAACAGTAGCATCAGGGTTGTTATCTTTAACAGTTTTTACTACATTTTCCATAACTTCTACTGCTTCTTCATAGTTTTGGGTACCATATAATCCAACTTTAATATAATCTGCACCAGAAACTAAAGCTCCCATAGCTGCTAAGGAAACAGTTCCAGGTTTGTAAGGAACATCTCCTAAAGTAGCACTTACAAGCATATCTTCTGGAGTGAGTTCTCTAATATCTTTAATTACCCAAGGGAAATTAGCTCCAAGAGAACCTTCTTTTGGGTTTTTTACATCTACAATATCTGCTCCACCTTCAATGGATTCAATTGCTTCTTCATGATTTATAGGACTTATTAATAAAAGCAAATACATTCCTCCAATTAATTTAATTTGATATTATCAAATAGTTAAGTATAATTTCTTATAAAACTCATTTTTGAGTTAATATTTTTAAAAAAATATTTATTGAGTCATCTTTTTTTACAAAAACTCAATAATTTTTTAAAGTAAAATATAAATTTTATAGTAAAATGTCTTATAATTTATATTATTATACATTATATACAAGATATTATATAAAAGTTATTGTTTAAAATAGGAAAAATAAATAGTCAATTTAAATTAAAACTGAGTTTATAATTATTTTTTAATAAAAAATAGAAATAAATAAAAAATAGAATTTTATAATAATTTTAATTATTTTATTCTTTTAACCATTTTTTAGGTATTGGAAGTGCTGCTCCAATTAAACATGCTAGACCTAACCAAAGAACACTTGAAAGTGGGAAACATAAGAATAAAAGAGCTAAGACAAGTAATGGCCTACGTTGAATTGATGCTAAAGTTGCTGCTGTAGTTATAGATACACAGAACATTGGATCTGCACCACTAAATAATGCAATACCATATCCTAATGCAATTCCTGCAAAGATACATGGGAAGAAATGTCCACCTTTCCAACCGAAATTAAGACATAATGGTGTTAAAATACATTTAATTAAACCAATTGCAATTAAAACAATTGCAACCATACCTTGCCAACTACTCATTAATATAAATGAATTAGATTTCCCTGAAAATAAGACTAAAGGTAAAATACTACCTAAAACACCTAAAATAATACCTGCAATAACAGGTTTAAGTACGATATTGTTTTCTAATTTTTCACTTAAACTACTAAATTCATATTCTCCAAAATGGAATAACAATCCTCCAATATAACCCATAATTAAACAAGGAATTATCCATATTATATCTGAAAATTGAAGTGTTATTGCTGTAAAACGAGGTAATCCCATACCACCTTGGAATATTGAACCTAATAAAATAAATGCTCCAAATGACCCTAATGCTGATGCAGTATATAAAATAAATTTAACTTCTCTTCTAAAAGTATAATCTTTAGGATTATATTCATTATAAAGTTCATCATTTTTATCCCTATAAAATACTCCAGATTCACCAGAAAAGATACCAATAATAGGAGTTCCAAAAATAGAAGATACTGCTGCAGATACAGTAATTTCAGGAAGATTAACAACTCTTATTCCTGCTTTTTTAAGAGCAGTGTTTAATCTAGTACATAAATCTACAATAATACCAGTTAAACCTGCTTCAGGCCCTATTGAACCTCCAAAAATAATTGGTAATAAAAATGCAATAGCTGCTGTAGATAATTTATCATATTTAAATTAGCCTTTAGTTTGTACTATCTCCACAATTTCTTCTATTGTATGAAGATTATTTCCATAATATTTGGTAAATAAACCAATACAAAGACCTACAATAGCACATATTATTAAAGGCAACCAATAAAAGTTAGCAACATTAAAAGCAGTTCCCCATATTAAATCAGTTAATACTATAGAAAATCTAAAAATAGTCCAAACAATTGCACCAACAATAAAACCAATAACCAATGCAAAAAGAATCATTCCCAAACTACTTTTTTTAACTTCTTTGCTAGAATCAATATTTGAAATGATAGGTTTTCCTTCTTTATCTTGTTTTGTTTTATCATCTTTATTTGATAAGTTAAGTTTATCTTTTAAACCCATTTTTAATCTCCTATAGAAAAATAAAAAAAGTAGGGAAAATAAATTCCCATATTATTTAATTTTAAAATTTACGTCTAAATGATTCAAGACCAATAGCAGATAATGCAATAATTAATACTAATATTGGATTACCAGTGTTTTCCATATTTCCTACAGAATTATTAATTGGAGTAGGATTAGGATCTGGATTTGGACCTGGAATATCACTTACTTCAACAGTGAAAGTTGTGTAAGAACTATTATAGTTGAATCCTTCATAGTAAACAGTAGCAGAATAGTTACCTGCTTTATTTGGTAAAATAACTTCAATTGTTGCAATACCATTTACAATATTTGCTTTGTATTCTTTACCATTAAATCCAATAATTACTGTTCCTTCTTCGACAGGATTACCACTTTCATCTTTTACTCTTGCAGTGATTTTAACTTTTTCTCCTGCTTTACCTTTTACAGGATCAACAGTAACAGTAGTTTTAAGTTGATTAACAGAGAAAGGATTTTCCCTATAAACAGAATTATATTTGTCATCTCCACTGTATTTAACAAATAAGATATAATTTCCTGCATCTAAATCAGGTATATCATATTCTACTGAATTTTTACCTTTCTGGATAGTTACAGGAATCCAAGTTTCATTATCAAGACTAAAGTAAACAACACCAGTAGCATCATCAGGAACACCAACAATAGCTACAACAGTATCACCAAACTTAATATCCAATGACTCATCAGAACCAATATCAACAGTAACTTGAGGATCTAATTTATTAATAGTGAGATTAACTCTTGTACTTCATCTATAATTACCATCAGATGATAAGAAAGTTACACTCACATTAGAATATGTGCCTACAGGTAATTTTAAAGGAATAGTGAATTCACCAGATTCATTAACAGTTACATTAATAGGTTTAGTACTACCTGGAACAACTTGAATAGTAACAGTACCATTCATACTAGCGTTAACTTTACCACTAATAGTATCATCACCATAAGTAGCATTATTAATAACAGCACTCATATTAATAGATTTAGGAATAACAGTCAATATAGTACTATTTTCAATACTAGTATAATTATTATCACCGTTATAAATGACAGTAATATTATAATCACCAATATTTAAATTAGGAATACTACAATTACACTTACCATCACTAAGAGTTCTATTAGCATATTCAGTACCATTCACTAAGATAGTGACATTACCAGTAGGAACTGCTTTACCATCTAAACCAATAACAGTAACATTAACCACTGCATCATCACCACAATCAGGAGTATTAACAGCAATATTAATACCTTGAGCAGGAATAGACTTAACAGTGACATTAGCTCTACATTCAGAGCTATTATAATTATTATCACCATTATAAATGACAGAAATATTATAATCTCCAATATCTAAATTAGGAATAGAATAGTTAAATTTACCACAAATAAGTGTTACATTAGCTATTTCAGTATTATTTACTAAAATAGTAACATTACCAGTAGGAATAGTAGCCTCTTCTAAACCAATAACAGTACCATTAACAGTAACATTTTCACCATAATTAATATCATCAACATCAATAGTTACAGTTGAATTAGTTTTATTAATAGTATATGAAACATTAGCATAACCTTGATAATTACCATTATTAGATAAGAAAATAATACCTGCTTCGTAAGTACCAGCACTTAATAGGTATTCCCATTCAGTAGTAAATGGACCAATAGTATCAAATTCATAACTAAAATTACCGTCTCCAGGATATATACTAATTCTTCCTGAGAAATCTGCATTTACAGAACCTGAAAGATTATCACCATAAGTAATATTATTAATAGTGGCATTAATAGTGATATTTTTACGAATAATGTTAAATGCACAATCATCTTCAGCAATATAGTTTCCATCAGCAGAAATAAAACTAACTGGACAATATTCATAATGACCTGCATTTAAAGAATCAGTATTATTAAGAATAAATAATCCATCAGAACCAACAGTACCATTGTAAACAGTACCATTAATAATCACACTAATATTACCAGATTTATTAGTAATATTAGTATTAATATTACCAGTAAGATTATCACTATAAACAGTCTCATTAATAAAAGTAAGAATAGTAATATTCTTAGGAATAACAGTTAAATCAGTGCTATTTTCAATACTAGTATAATTAGAATCACCATTATAACGGACAGTAATATTATAAAATCCTGCATTTAAATCAGATATAGAATAACTAAATTTACCATCAGTAAGAGTCTTATTAGCTACTTCAGTACCATTTACCAAGATAGTAACATTACCAGTAGGAACAACATCTAATCCTGTAACATTACCAGTAATTGTAACATTTTCACCAAAACTAATAATATCTGAATTAATTACTACATTAACAGTAGGATTGCCTTGATTTACAATAATATCTGTTAAGTTAGTACTAGATTCAGTATAATTTGAATCACCATTATAACGGACAGTAATATTATAAAATCCTGCATTTAAACCGGAAATAGAATAACTAAAGTTACCTTCACCATCAAGAGTTATATTAGTTATTTCAGTACCATTTAACAAGATAGTAACATTACCTGTTGGAAT
>JAKSUD010000261.1 GCA_024409185.1 archaeon | reverse complement strand
CAAGATGATAGAAATAGATTAAATATTATAAGAAGATATATTAAAAAATGGTTAGATAAAGCATTAAAATTAAGAGATAGAGAAAATAAATTAAAGACTGCTGTTGATACTATAGATAAACGTGATAAAATAAATACTATAGATACTGTAAATGATGCAACAGTCACTAAGAATGTATTAAAGACAATTCCAGTTGCAAGAGCTTATGACTTTATTAAACGTATTAAATTAATTTATCAATATTCTAAACTTGGTAAAGATTTAGTTGATTCTCATGATGAAATTGATAAGATAAATAAAAATCTCTTAATAACAAAACTATACAAAGTTTACTACTACAAACTTCTTGACTTACTCTTTAATAATTTATCAAAATTAAGTGACAAATATCGATTACTTCATATGATGTATTTCTTCAAAAAATTACGTTTCATTAACCTTTTGTTAAAGGCTGGAACATCTAATAGAGAGGTAAAAGGAGATTTAGAACCCAAACAAACTAAACTCAACTTCAAAGGAAAATCTACCTTAAAAACCAAAGTTCCTGAAGATAAATCCATTGCCAAAATGATTATTCCTTCTTTCGTTAAACATTTGAATGACAAAATATTAGACAAAAAGAAATGGGCATGGGATAATCTTTTAGATAAATACCGCGCATGCAAGTTTGCTGATTTATATAAGAAATGGTCAAATCAAACTATCCTTCCTCCAAAGCGTGACTTAGTGGACTTATTAAAGGCTGAATATTCATATATGAATGGTCTAGGTGCTAAAAATTGCGATCTTTTCAAGTTACTCAGAAGATATTGGATCAAGCTAGTATGCGATAGCATGGTAGCTCCAAGCAGAGTTTACAGACTCTTATACTTGATAAAGATGGTAATGATGCATAAGACCATTGCATACCAAAGATTTATAAGAGAATTAGTCCGTAAGTGGCGTTTCAGTTCCTTCATCTTTGCCATAAGTAGACGAAAGTTAGAACTTATGTACAAAAACCTTCATGTTTCGTATTTACAAATGGCAAACGAAATCTTTGGAGATAAAGGAGGTTCCAATGCTTCATTAACCAAAGAATTCGAAAGACTTTCAAATACTATGGGACTATTTACTAACGAAGACTTCAGTGCTTCAGTTGAAAGTAATTACTGTGAAAGGATTAACAAGAAATATGTATTCCAGCCTATGCAAATTTTACTAGAAAAAGAAGGTCATACTCAATTCTTTTCAAGTGGTATTGAAATAGAAGATTCTGGAGAAAATAACGAAGATTATTATGTTGATAGAGAATTAGATGGAGAAACTATAGGGAAATATAAACAAGATACTAATAAAAGTAAAAGTTCTAGCTTCGGTAAAAAGTAAAAATATGTCTTAACTAAAATAAATAAAAAATAATACATACATTAAATAAATAATAATATAATAATAATAAATAATTTAATAAATAAACTCAAAAAACAACCTACTTAAAAGTTTTTATAATGAATTATTAGTATAATG
>JAKSUD010000260.1 GCA_024409185.1 archaeon | reverse complement strand
GATTTAAAAGAAAAATGTGTTCTTGTACTTGGTGCAGGTAAAATGGGAACTCTTGTAGCAAAAGCATTAGCTGAAAAGAATCTTAAAGCAATATTTGTTGCAAATAGAACTTATTATAAAGCTGTAAGATTAGCTAAAGAATTAGATGGAGAAGCTGTACTTATTGATGATATTGGAGAACATTTCTCAAATGCAGATGTTATAATAACAGCAACAGGTTCACCACACCCAATTTTAACTAAAGAAAGAGTATCAAAATTCATAAATGACAAACCAACTCATAAAACAGCAATTATCGATATTGCAAATCCAAGAGATGTTACAGAGGATATAAGAGAATTAGACATTCAACTCTTTAACATTGATGATTTAAGAGGTATTGCTGATAAAAATAAAAAACTTCGTGAAAGTGAAGCAAGAGAAGCTATGAGTATCATCAATGAAGAGTTTAATTTACTTAAAGAATCCTTTAATTTAATTGAAGTAAATGATATGCTCGGTCATTTAAGAACATCTATGGAAGAGATAAGACAACGTGAGATGCAAAAAGGCATAATTAAAATGGAAGATATAGATAGTAAAGGTATAAAAACTATAGATAGTATGACTAAGTCTATTGTAAATAAAATTTTCCATGATTTATCAAAAAATATTAAAAAAGTAGCTATTGAAGAAGATGAAGAATTAATCAAATTATTAGAGACTATTTTTAAAGATTAATTCAATATCCTCTAATTATTAATTATCTTTTTTTAAAAAAATTACAAACTTGAAAGGGCAAATAATCGCTCTGTAAAAATTACTACAAATGGAGTAAGTAATAAATTAACTAAAAAACTTAAAATTGAATTCTCAGCAAATATTCCAAGATGTAATATAGAAGCTAAAATTAAATATTCTGCAATTAATCCAAAAATATAAATTACCAAAATTCTAAAAAATCCTATTTTTTTAAGCATCTGCTTAATAGTTTTAAAATCAAAAGCAGATTTAAATTTTCCTTCATTATATGCTAAATTCAATAGAGCACCTAACATATACAAGAAAACATAACCTCCAAAGAAAATTGCTAAAATACTAATAATAAATATTTCATTAGGAAATGTTTTATCAATTAAAATTGCTACAAAAATAATAAAAACAATAATACTTAAATAAAATAGAACAACAAGAGTATCTTTAAGCCCATGTTGTAACATTTATAATTAGAGAATAAAGGAGGTTTTTTAGATCCCTTAATAGATTCTTCGAGAATTTTAAAAGAATAACCAGATTCTAACATAGATAAAAATATTACCAGAAGACTAGCTACAATAAGTCTTTTAGAAAGCAAATATTTGTAATTAACTAAAACATAATACTCAAAATTAGATAATATTAAAAGAATAACACCAAATATTAAAATAGCTACCCAATCAGAAAGAGCATATTTAATAGAGTTTTTAAATAAATCCCAATAAGAAATATGTTTTATTCCTGCTTTTGTCAAATTAACATCTCCAAGGATAAAA
>JAKSUD010000026.1 GCA_024409185.1 archaeon | reverse complement strand
AAAGAGCTAATACTAAATTATTCATAGCTATTAGTGGATTATCAGCACTTGTAGCAGGATCTATTGTTGCTTTAAGTGAAAAAGTAGTAATTGGAGTTCCATGTTCTAATAAATTAAACGGCCAAGATGCATTACTTACTATGGCAAATATGCCACCAGGAGTTCCAATTGGAACTGTTGGAATTGATAATGGTAGAAATGCTGCAATAGCTGTAGCTGAAGTACTTGCAATTTCAGATGAAAAAATAGAAGCTAATTTAAAATGGATTAAGTATAAAACAGCTGATTTATAAATTAAAATAACTAATTTAAAAAAAATTAGAATCACTACATTGAGGGAAAAAATGACTGATAAAAAATGTGAAAATTGTTTATATTTAATAAAAACTGAAGATATAAATAATTTTGATTGTATCAAAGGTAAGCATACTGATGTTGAAATAGATGACTATCTTAATTATTCTTGTAATTATTGGAGATTAAAAGAATAATTCCATAAATATCTTTATCAAAGAGTCTAAAAAAGTCAAATATCTATTAAATCTAGGTGGGAAAATGAAAGATATTAAAGTTATTCAAATTAATGATGAAATAAGTACTGAATATGAAGCTGCAAAAGTACTTAGAAAATATCCTAAAGATACTGTAATGTTAACAAACTTAAAAGGATACGACATTCCAGTAGTATCAGGAATATGTAATACAAAAGAAAAAATAGCTAAATCATTAAATTGTAAAGTTAGTGAAATAACAGCTAAAGTTATTGATGGAATGAATAATCCTCTTGAAGTAACTAATTTTATTGATTTAAAAGATGAATATACTACAAAAAGAGCTAATTTAGAAAAAATACCTATCTTAACTCACTACACTAGAGATGGTGGAGCATATATAACTGCTGGTGTTGTATTTGCACGTGACCCTGAAACTGGAGTTCAAAATGCAAGTATACACAGAATGATGGTTATTGATAAAAATCATTTAGCTATTCGTTTAGTACCAAGAAACTTATACACCTATTTCAAAAGAGCAGAAGAAATGGGAAAAGACTTAGAAATTGCAATAGCTATTGGAATGGATCCATCTACCTTACTTGCAAGTACTACTTCAATACCAATAGATGCTGATGAAATGGAAGTAGCTAATGCATTTAAAGATGGAGAACTTACTTTAGTAAATTGTGCTCATAATTTAAAAGTACCTGATGCTGATATTATACTTGAAGGTAAATTATTATGTGGTAAAAGAGCTAAAGAAGGTCCATTTGTAGATTTAACTGATACTTATGATTTAATACGTGATGAACCTGTAATAAAATTAACAAGAATGCACTTTAAAGAAAATGCAATGTATCATGCAATCTTACCTGCAGGATTTGAACATAAATTATTACAAGGCTTACCACAAGAACCAAGAATCTTTAATGCTGTTAAAAATACTGTACCAACATTACAAAATGTTGTTTT
The DNA here is from genome assembly GCA_024409185.1 of archaeon. Classification (GTDB taxonomy): domain Archaea; phylum Methanobacteriota; class Methanobacteria; order Methanobacteriales; family Methanobacteriaceae; genus Methanobrevibacter. The sequence continues at coordinate 7,767 of JAKSUD010000026.1, read as the reverse complement.
AACAGAAGGAGGTTGTTGTTGGTTACATGCAGCTATTTCTATTAAAAAACAAACCCAAGGTGATGGTAAAAACGTTATTATGGCTGCACTTGCTGCACACCCATCTTTAAAACATGTTGTAGTTGTAGATGAAGATGTTGATATATTCGACCCACAAGATATTGAATATGCAATAGCTACAAGAGTAAAAGGTGATGATGATATTATCATAGTACCTAAAGCAAGAGGTTCTTCACTTGATCCTGTAGCATCAGAAACAGACGGAACAACTACAAAAGTTGGTATAGATGCAACTAAATCAATTTTAGAACCACACAAATTTGAAAGAGTTAGTTTTAGTGAATAAATTAATGGATGTGGGGAAATGAATGAATATTTAAGTAAAAAATTTAGATTTACTTCTTTTATTTCAATTATTGGAGTAGTATTAATCCATCATATAACTATAAATATCTTCCTCAATACCCAAGCATAATCAAATTATTAACTTTAGGAACAACATTTCCTGCAAAATATGGGATTAAACATGCATCAATTATTGTATATAATAAAGGATTATTTTTCCAATTTTTAATATCTCAAGGACTTGTTAGATTCGCTGTCCCTATGTTTTTCCTTACATCAGGATATTTCTTCTTTAGAAAATTTTCAAAATCTTATAAATTCAATAATTATATTGTCCAAATTAAAAAAAGAATAAAATCATTATTTATTCCATACATACTTTGGACCATTATTGGTGGTACTATTGTATATATTTTTTATCTTACTCTTTTACCATCAATAGGAGAAGCATACCATTTTGAAAATATTGTAAAATGGATAATATTTCCTCTAAATTTCTCTCCAACATTCCAATTATGGTTTATAGTAGATTTAATGAAATTAACAATAATTTCCCCAATTATATATTTTTTAGTAAAAAAATTTAAAAAGAAATATTTATTAATAATATTCATATTATGGTTATTAGAGATAAGGTTAATAGGCACTGTAGTTAATCATTTAAATATTGAAATAATTTCTACAATATATTCTTCATTAAAAATGCAATTTATGGATGGAATATTTTTCTTTTCATTAGGGAGTTATTTAGCAATTTTTAATAAAGAAAATTTACTGTTAAGAAAAAATAAAAAAGTAATGTGGATTACCATAAGTTTATGGTTAATATTTGGAGTTGTTTATTCAATTTTAGCAATATCTAAAACTACAAATCTTTTTACTTTACAATTCTTACAAAAAACTGTACAAATTTTAGGTATGTTAAGTATTTGGACTTTTTATGATTTTTACATCACAAATTGGGATAAAAATAAGATTATTAAATTAGGTGTGGCAAGTACATTTATGATTTATGTATCACATGAACCTATTTTATTAATTATTCGGCAGTTATACTTTAAAACTTTAGGCTATGGTAGTTTAACTCATTTAACAGTATATAATCCTACCAATATCAATCATTTTAATAGGTATGGTATTGAATATACTACTTAATAAATATTCTAAAACTACTTATAATATATTAACAGGTAACAGATAAATAATTAATATAAAATAAAAATTATAAAATAAAGTAAGATGATTTAATCTCTATAGAGCCTGGAAAATTAGAAGGTGAAAAAATGCAAATAGGAGTTATAGGAGCAGGAGCTTTTGGAACTGCAATAGCTCAAACAGTGGCTAATAATGCAGAAGAAGTACTATTATATTTAAGAAGAGAAAGTTTAGCAATGAAAATAAATGAAATTCATTATAATACTGAATATTATCCAAATACAAAATTAAATGATAATATAATAGCTACTACTAATTTAGATGATTTAAAGATGTGTGAAATAATATTTTTATCAATTCCTTCATCTGCATTTAGACCTATACTTAAAGATTTAAAAGAAATAATCTCAAATGATACTATCCTTGTTACAACTGCAAAAGGAATTGAATATCCTTCACTTAAAACAATGGGCCAATTAATTGAAGAATACTTCAATAATGAATATGTAACTTTATCTGGTCCTAATTTTGCATCTGAAATTATACTTAATTTACCTACTGTATCTAATATAGCTTCAAAAAACCAGAAAAATGCAGAAAAAGTTAAAGAAGTACTTACAACCTCACAATTTAAAGTTAAAATCATAAATGATGTTGCTGGACTTGAACTATGTGGTGTAATTAAAAATATTAATGCAATAGCTAATGGTATTTGTGAAGGTATGAATGTTAATGAAAATGCAAGATATGGGGTTTTAACTAAAGGATTTACAGATACTATAAAAATCATTGAAGGTATTGGAGGAGAATCTTCAACTGCAAAAGAATATTGTGGATTTGGAGATCTTGTTCTCACATCAACTTCAAGTGAAAGTAGAAATCATACACTTGGAATGCTTTATGGTCAGCGTATAATTGTTGATGAAAAGGCAAGTGGAATTGTATTTGAAGGTAAAAACTCAATTATGGCTACAAAAGACATTTGTGAAAAATATAATATTAAAAGTGTAATAGTAGATTTTGTATATGATGTAATTGCAAATCAAACTCCACCAAAAATAGCTTTTAACAAGTTATGGGATAATATAGAAGATTAAATTAAATATTTTAAATATTGAATAATAATTATAAATTTATTACTAAAAAAAGATTCAAAGATTATTAAAAAGAGGATTTAAAATGATAAGTGTAATATTAGCTGCTGGAATGGGAACTCGTCTAAGACCTTTAACAGATGAAATTCCAAAAGCTTTACTTAAAATTAATAACATGACTTTACTTGAGAGAATGATTAAAAACTGTATTGATGCAGATATTACAAAATTTATTGTAATTTGTGGTTATTATAAAGAAAAAGTAATTGATTTATGTCCTAAATTAGAAGAAAAATACAACATAGAGATTACAACTCTTGTAAATGAAAAATACGATGTAACTAATACTTCTGTATCCACATACATTGCAAGTGAAAACATTGATGATGATTTTATACTTGTAAATGGAGATAATGTAGTTGACCCTCAAATTATCAAAAATCTTGCAGAATGTGAAAATACAGGAATGATTATCGATAATTATAAAACATTAAATGAAGAATCATTTAAGCTCATAATAGCTAATAAAACTTTAAGCGAAGATGAATCGATAGCTAATGGAGAAATTGAAGCTATTGGAAAAGGATTAGATATTCCATCTTCAAGTGGGGAGTTTATTGGTGTATCAAAAGTTATTAAAGAAGATATTGCTAAATTTAATGAAATTCTCTCAAAATTAATTGACCAAGACCCTCAAAACTATTATGATTTTGCTTATGAAGATTTAAGTAAAATTAGTCCAATAGACTTTGTTTTAACAAACGGCCTTAAATGGACTGAAATTGATGACCATATTGATTGGGAAAATGCTCAAAAACTTGTAGATGAGTTAGAAAATTAAAATCTAAAGTAAAATACAAATTAAACTTAAATTCAATATAAGGTTTAAAACCATTAAAAATTAAACTTAAAAGGAATAAAAAAATGTCAGCTAAAGATATTATAAAAAAACTAGTTAGAGTAGGATATAATATTGGTTCCTATTTTATTCCTATTAAAAAAGGTTTAATATTATTAGAAAGTAGTAATGGCCGTAATTATAGTGGAAATCCTAGATACATCTATGAAGAAATGATTAAAGAAGGATTAGATGATAAATGTATTTGGTCTTTTGAAAATACAAATACAGAAATTCCAGGAAAAGCTACTAAAGTAAGAAGATCAAGATTTAAATTCTTATATTACACATTAAGAAGTGAATTTTGGATATTTGATTCAAGACACTTATACTACTTAAAAAAGAATAAAAAAACTAAATATATCCAAACATGGCATGGAACACCACTTAAAAAATTAGGATTAGATATAGATAAAATAAATATGGGTGGAGATGAAGACATAGAAAAATACAAGGAAGAATTTAAGAAAAATACATTAGAGTGGAATTATTTAGTATCACAGAACAAATATTCTTCCGAAATATTTAAAAGATGTTTTGATTTTAAAGGTAAAATGTTAGAAATTGGATATCCAAGAAATGATATTTTAATTAATAAAAATGATGAAGAATTCATTAATGAAATAAAAATAAAGTTAAACATCCCTAATGATAAAAAAATTATACTTTATGCTCCGACATGGAGAGATAATGAATATTATGGAAATAACATATACAAATTCTCCACTAAAATGGACTTTAAATATATGGAAGAAAAATTATCTGATGATTATATATTAATTGTTAAATATCATTATTTAGTTAAAGATCAAATAGATTGGAGTAAATATTCTGATTTTATTATTAAATGTGATGAAAAATGGGATATTCAAGAATTATATCTTATATCTGATATTCTTATTACAGATTATTCCTCTGTTATGTTTGATTATGCAATACTTAAAAGACCAATGCTTTTCTATACATATGATTTGGAATTCTATAAAAACAATTTAAGAGATTTTTATTTTGATATGGTAAGTACAGTACCTGGTCCTATTATTGAAAATAGTAAAAATCTTACAAATTATATAAAAAACTTTAATATTAAGGAATATAATAAAAATTATGAAGAAAAATACAATGAATTTAATAAAAAATTCAATGAATTTGATGATGGAAAAGCATCAAAGAATATATTAAAACTAATTAATAATTAGACAAGGTGAATGAATGAAAAACAAAATTCTTACTCTAAAACGAGCTTTAATAAATAGTTACATATATAGAACTTATTATAATGAAGAAATAGATGAAGAATTAGTTTATGTAGAATCAAGAGATGGAAAAGATTTCACAGGAAACATATTACGTATAGTTGAAGAGTTATCAACTGGTAAATATGGAAATTTTAAAATAGTTGTTTATGCTAAAAAATATGTTCACCTTAAAATTCAAGAATTAAAAAAAAATTATTCATTAAAAATTCACAGTATTGTTGAAAAAGAATATAAAGCAACAAAAATACTAGAAAAAGCTAAATACATAATAACAGACTCTGGTATGCGTCCTAAATACGTTAAACGTCCTGGACAAATAGTTATAGATACATGGCATGGCACACCATTAAAAGTAATGGGATATCACAATAAACCTGAAGAACACAGATTAGCTAATATTCAGCAAGTTTTCTTTGCTTGTGACTATCTTTTGTATCCTAATAATTATATGAAAGAAAAAATGCTTGAATCTTATATGATGAATAAATTATATCCTGGAAAGATATTACTCGAAGGATATCCAAGAAATAGTATTTTCTTTAAAGAAGAAAAAGGAAAAGAATTAAAAGAAAAACTTGGATTTGAAGGTAAAGAAATATTTGGATATATGCCTACATTTAAAGGAGTATTAGTAAATAGAAAAGATAAAAACCAAAAAAATGAAATTGAAGAATATTTAACTGAAATCGATGCTAATTTAAAAGATAATCAAATATTACTTGTTAAATTACATGTTTATAATCAAGAAAAACTTGATTTTTCAAAATTTAAGCATGTTAAACCTTTCCCTAATGGTTATGAAATATATGATATTTTAAATATGACAGATTGTTTAATTACTGATTATTCATCTGTTATGTTTGATTATGCAAATACAAAAAGAAAAATTGTATTATTTAACTATGATGAAGAAGAATACATAAAAGATCGTGGTTTTTATTTCTCTCTTGATGATTTACCATTTCCTAAAGTACAAACTATAAAAGAATTAATAAATGAAATAAATACTCCTAAAAATTATAATGATAGTGAATTTTTAGAAAAATTCTGTATTTATGATAGACCAAATGCTGTTGAATATATTTGTAAACATATATTTAATGGAGAGAAAATTTGTAAGGAAGAGGAAATTAAAAATGATAAAGAAAATATTTTAATTTATGGAGGAGGGCTTTTAAATAATGGACTTACCTCATCATTAATGAATCTTTTATCTAATCTTAATACAGAAAAATATAATTATTTTATAAGTTATCCTACTTGGAATCAATATATTGCAGATAATCATTATCATATTTTTAATAAAATACCTAAAAATATAGGATTTGCTCCATTAAGAACAATATTACAACCTACATTAAAAGAAAAGTTAAAATTAATTAAATTTAGTAAAGAATCAGAAAATAGTAAAATACCTAATATTATTAAAAAAATGTTAATAAGAGAAGAAAAAAGAAGTTTTTATGTTAATCCTTTTAAAACAGTTATACAATTTAATGGATATGGTATAAATGAAACTTTAATTTTTAGTAATTTTAAGTCAAATAAGATAATTTGGGTTCATAATGATATGATAAAAGAAATAGAAACAAGATCTAACCAATTTTATCCTATATTAAAATATGCATATAATTCTTACAATAATGTTGTTGTAGTATCTCCTGATTTAATTGAACCAACATCAAAAATCAGTGGTCGGACAGATAAAATAAAACTTGTTCATAATATAAATAATTTTAATGAAATCAAAAATAATGCATCAAAAGATATAATTTTAGATGATAATACTACTATTACTTGCTATGACCCTAAAGGTGTTGAAGGAATATTAAAAAGTAAAGGTAAAAAATTCATAACAATTGGGCGTTTTTCACCTGAAAAAGGACATGAACGTCTTATAAAAGCTTTTGAAGAATTCTGTGAAGACTATCCAGACACAAAACTTATAATTATTGGTGGACATGGAGAAAACTATGAAAAAACTATAGAACTAGTAGAAAACTCAGAATATAAAGAAAATATATGTATTATCAAATGGATTTCAAACCCAATGCCTATTTTAAGTAAATGTGATTTATTTATAATTTCATCATTCTATGAAGGTTGGCCTATGGTTATTATGGAAGCAGATACCCTTAATATTCCTATAATCGCAACAGATATCACAGGTACACAATGGATGAAAGATTATAATGGACATATAGTAGATAATAGTCAAGAGGGTATCTTACAAGGCATGTATGATTTTATAGATGGAAAAGTAAATACCCTTGGTATTGACTATGAAGAATACAATAAACAGGCAGTTCAAGAATTTATTGATATTTTATAACTATGAAGTCAATTCTATTAAAATTATGAAAAAAATATTATTTAGAATATTTTAATAATAAAGGTGAATGAATGAAAAACAAAATTCTTACTCTAAAAGGAGCTTTAATAAATAGCTACATATATTATCCTTATTACCATAAAAAAATAGATGAAAAATTAGTTTATGTTGAATCTAAAGATGGTAATGATTTAGCAGGCAATATTCTTTCCATAGTGCAAGAATTATCAACTGGAAAATATGGTGACCTTAAAATATGTATTTACGCTAAAAAAAATATTCGCCCTAAAATTAAAAAACTAGAAAAGAATTACTCATTAAAAATTCATCGTGTGATTTCTAAAGAAGGTATTGCAACTAAAGTATTAGAAGAAGCTAAATACATTATAACAGACTCTGGTATGCGTCCTAAATACGTTAAACGTTCAGGACAAGTATTTTTAAATACATGGCATGGAACACCCTTAAAAGTAATGGGAAAATATAATGAATCAGAAGAGCATAGAGTAGGAAATATTCAAGAAGTCTTTTTTGCTTGTGATTATCTCTTATATCCTAATGAATATATGAAAGATACTATGCTTGATTCATATATGATAAAGAATTTATATCCTGGAAAAATATTACTTGAAGGATATCCAAGAAACAGTATTTTCTTTGAAGAAGAAAAAGGAAAAGAATTAA
>JAKSUD010000259.1 GCA_024409185.1 archaeon | reverse complement strand
TTTATATAAAATAAATGGATTTATTCAAAAAAACAAAAGTAGTTGCAACTTTAGGTCCAGCATCAGCAACAAAAGAAGTAGTTCAAGAATTATTTGATGTTGGAGTAAATATCTTTAGATTAAATTTTAGTCATGGTACTCATGAATCACATGGGAAAACAATAGATCTACTAAAAAGTATGAAATTAAATGCAGGTATTTTACTTGATACTAAAGGGCCAGAAATTAGAACTGGGGAAATAAAAGATAAATTGCCTGTCAAAGAAGGGGATAAATTTACTATAACTACAAAGACAGGTATTTATGAGGAAACTGGAAAAGTAAGTGTTAATTATACAGAATTTACTAAAGATGTTGATGTTGGTGATATTATTGTTATTGATAGTGGTATTGTCCGAGCACAAGCTAAAGAAAAAAATGGTGATGATATATTATTTGAAGTAATAGAAGGACAATGTGATATTACTACTAAAAGGCATATTAATTTACAGGGGAAACCAGTATCTTTACCAACAGTTACTGATCAAGATTGGAAAGACATTGATTTTGGTATTCAAAAAAAAGTAGATTTTATTGCATTAAGTTTTGTTAGAACTGGAGATGATGTCATAGAAGTAAAAGATTATTGTAAAAAAAAAGGTGTAAACATTCAGATTATTGCTAAAATAGAAAATTACGAATCTACATTGAATTTAGAACATATTATTAAAGAATCTGATGGAATAATGTTTGCTAGAGGAGATCTAAGTTGTGAAATTAGTTTTGGAGAAGTTCCTACAATGCAAAAAAAAATGGTCACACTTTGTTCATATTATAATAAACCAATAATAATTGCTACTCAAATGGTTTTATCTATGGTTGATAATATACAACCTACTAGAGCAGAAGTTTCCGATGTTGGAAATGCAGTATTTGAAGGTGCTGATGCAATAATGACATCTGATGAAACAACTAAAGGAAAGCATCCTGTATTAGTAATTAAAACAATGGCAAAAATATGTAATGAAACAGAAAAGAATATATATAGTATTTGTGAAAAAATAGATTGTGATGATTGCTTTGGAGTAATGCATAGAGGAAGATTACAAAGATGTGGATTTGAATCAGTAGCACATCCAAGAAGACGTAAACCAATCATAAATAAAAAAGCATTAACAAAATTACAAGAAGAAACAAAGAAAAAAAATAAAAAACTCGGTATAAATAGAAAATATAGTTGTGGTTCATTAGGTCTTGAAAGTTCTAATGTATTTAAAGAAAATATTATTTCTATTCTTCCATTTGTTACTGATGATATTGAAGCAGTTGTATCAATTGATATAGAAGATGATTATTTTATGAAAAATATTGCTGCTTCTAGAATCAATATACCTATGTTTTCATTAACTAATAATAGAATGTTATGCAATCAAATGAATCTTATTTGGAATTGCCAACCAATTTTTGATGCAAATATTTCTCAAGACTTACATAAAAATATGGCTATAGCAGATGCTTTAATGAAAAAATATCAAGTAAAAAAATATGTTTTAATA
>JAKSUD010000258.1 GCA_024409185.1 archaeon | reverse complement strand
TCTGGTTTTTCTCTATAAATTGCAAGATGCATATTATATTCAGAAGATGCTTTTCCTTTAGTTAAGTTATTTCCATTTTCATCAATTAAGACAATATCTTCTTCTTTTAAATCAGCTAATGATTTAAGAGTAGGTGTAATAGCTACAACATCTTTTCCATCATTTTTAAATCTTACACTTACATTACCAGCTTTACCAGATACTAATCCTCTTTCAAAAACATATTCTGATACTTCAATAACTGATTTTACAACGTTTTTCATTTTATCATCTCATAAATTAAAAATTAATTATTAAAAAGTAAATTAATTATTTTTAAAAATATTTGGTTATATTTAGTTATTTTAAAAGTAAACTAATTATTTTAAAGTAAATATTAAAAAGTAAAAACATATTAATTAAATAAATTTAAGTTGTTTATATTGGCCTTGGTATAAAATAGGGACCTCAGCAAGAGTTGGTACAATGTTATAAATTTTCTGGAACTCAGTTTGAGTCTGGAAAGTACCAGAGTTAATACAATGAATTCCTTTATAATTTTTATAAGTATTAATGTGAACGTGGCCAGTGTGTAAAACATCTGGAACTTGTTGAATAACAAGATGATCTTCGAGTTCTGATGCAAGAGGAGTTCTCTCACCATATAAAGGAGCTAAGTGTCTTTTTTCAAGGAATTCTTTCATAACTAAATCGTTTCGCTCGTGTGAGAATCCTTTAACTCCCATTACCATATCATCAATTCCTCTTCCATGATAAATTTGAACCTTCATTCCTTCAAGATTTACAATAGCAGGGTTTGATACAAATTCTGTATTATTTAATTCGTATAATGATTTTGCATATTTTTCAGGCACAGCAGGCTGTGGTTCAGCTACTCTTGATGCATCGTGGTTTCCAGGAGTAATAATGATTTTAATATCACTTCTAATATCACCAAGTAATCTTGCAGCTTCATCATATTGAGCTGTAATATCTTTAATAGCTAATTCTTTATCTTGATTTGGATAAACACCAATTCCATCTACAATATCTCCACCAACAATCATGTATTTAACATTATTTGCAAGTTCTCTATGCTCTTCGGTTCCAAAGTCACCATTAAGCCATCTTGTAAATCTAACAAATGCATCTTCAAGGAATGTTACACTTCCAATATGAACATCTGATGTAAATACAGTAGCAAAATCTGTTGGGTTATTAGGCATTCTTGGAACACCTGGATTTATGATATTTTGACAAATAGCTAATGAATTTTCTCCATTTCCAGCTCTTGTAGCTACAATTCCAATAACTTCATCTTTCATAAGCTTCTCAGCTTCTTTCATAGATTCAAAGTTATCTTTACTTACAAGAACAGAAATAGATCCAGTATCATCTTCACATTCTAAGAAATAATGACCATTTTTAGTAGATCTTATATCTGTAATCATAACGATTAAGTTTAAATCAGTCTGATTTTCAGTTAAATCTCCAATTTTTTGATACATTTTAAGTTCAGGTCTTCTTGATAAAATTTTAGCAAGTTTATTATATCT
>JAKSUD010000257.1 GCA_024409185.1 archaeon | reverse complement strand
TTTAATGTATAGTAAACTATTTATTAAAAAAGTAATTTTTAATTTATTTAAATAAAATTTTTAGTAAAATAGTTTTAAAAACTAATTTACTAATTAAAATAAGAATATTAATTATCTTAAAGTTCCTATTGGAAGTATTTTAACTCTATCTTCTCTTGTGTATGCGAATTTTCCACCAGTAACAATAGCTAAAAATTTAGGAGTTTTCTTTCCTTTTTTAAGAATTAAATCTTCTAATTCAAGTAAATGTCGAGCTCCTTCTTCAATTTCTCTACTTCCTAACTTAAATTCTATTAATGCATAATCCTCATTTTCAAGCTTAAGTACACAATCTACTTCAAGGCCATCTCTATCTCTGTAATGATGAACAATTCCTCCTTCAGATGAAGTGTAAACACTTAAATCCCTTACACATAGGTTTTCAAATATAAATCCAAATGTATTTAAATCCTCTAATAATGATTCAGGGGATAAATTTAAAGCTGCAACTGCGATTGATGGATCTATAACTGCTTTTTTATAAGAAGTTCTAATTGCAGTTTTAGAACGAATATTTGGAGACCATGCAGGAATTTCATCTATAACAAATAATCTTTTAAGAGCATCCATATATGAATAAAAAGTAGGTTCACTTATATCTTCATTATTAGACTTTATATCATTTAGAATTGTGGTATTTTTAGTGAGTGTTGAAATATTTCTACTATAAGATTGTAGTAGTGCTTTGACTTTTTTAGGGTCTTTTTTAATTCCATCTACGGTAGATACATCACTTTCACAAATATTTTGAAGGTAAGATTTAGCTACAAATAATTCTCCTTTTTTATTCTTTTTGTTTAAGCTTTCAGGCCATCCTCCACGACAGGATGCATAAATCAACTCTTCTATAGTTAATTCAGATTCAATCCCATCTATGTTTAAATTAGGATTTTTAAATAAGTCTAATATTGAAATTTTACCATTAGATTCTCCACTTTCAAATAAACTCATAGGTCTCATTAATAATCTATGAATTCTTCCAGTTCCAGAATGCATTATTTTAGATTCATCTACTGATGTTGAACCAGTTAGGATGTATAATCCATCTCCTTCAAGTTCATCAACACTTGTTCTAACTGCATCCCATAATACAGGGCAACTTGCCATTCATCAATTAATCTTGGTTTTTCTCCTTTTAAGAGTAGGGATGGTTTAATATCTGCAGTTTTTAAATAATTTTCTCTATTATCTGGGTCTTGTAGTTTTAATACACTTTTAGCATGTTGTTCTGCAGTAGTTGTTTTACCACACCATTTAGGACCTACTATAAGAACAGCACCTATCATGTCTAAAACTTCTTCTAATTCATCATCAAATATGCGTTTTAAATATTTTTTAGCCATTTTATGACCTTCTTTATGGATATTAAATTTAATTATATTTAAGTATTTTGTGGTGTTTTGTTTAAGTGTTTTGTTGTATTTTATTTAAGTATTTTGTGGTGTTTTGTTTTAATCTTTAAAATATTTATCAAACTTTTTAAAAATCATTGGATAAATTCCTAAAGCTAC
>JAKSUD010000256.1 GCA_024409185.1 archaeon | reverse complement strand
TCTAGCCTACTTGTACTATTTTTATATTTTTTATTAATTATTACTTTTTATAGTCAATATTAGGGATTTTTTACAATTTTTTAAATTATTTTTTTAATTAGATTATGTATTTTTATCATATTTTTTTAATTTAAATTTTATTTTTTATTTTTCTATAATTTTATATACTTTTAAATTAAATTATTATTTAAGTTCTATAATGTATAAAATAGTGGATGGATGTTAAAATGTGGTCAACAGTTAATGAAAAATTTAAAAAATATCCTGCAAGAAAAGCAGTAGCTTTTAAAATGTTAGAATTGGGGTTAAGAGTAGATAAAGACTCTAAAATTTATTGTGGTGATTTAAAAATAAGTGATTCTGCTTTAGCTAAATCTGTTGATGTTGATCGTAGAGTGATAAAATCTACTATTAATGTAATTTTAAAAGATGAAGAATTATTCAATATTTTTGGAAATATTATGCCTGCTGGAACATTACTTAAGAATATTGCTCAAAATTTAGGTTTAGGTGTAATTGAAATTGAAGTAGGTCAAAGTAATCAAGGTGTTTTAGCTGCTGTTGCATTAGTTGCAAGTAATCGTGGAATAGATATTCGTCAAGCTTATGCATCTGATAATCATTTTAATGAAAGTCCTGTTTTAACACTTATAACAAATGACTCTGTTCCATCTTCTTCTATTAAAGAATTTTTAGAAGTTGAAGGCGTTATCAAAGTATCTATTTATTAAATATTTCCTTTATAATAACTATTAATTATAAAATAAGTAAATGTATAATAGCTATTACTAATTTTTAAAAAAAGAGTTTATAATTCATATATTTGAACTTAAATTTAAACTTTAAAATAAGAATTAATTATAAAAAATAAGAAAAAAGAAGAAATTATTATTTATTTTTTATAAATCCTTTAAGATTTCTTCCCAAGCTTCTATTTCTCCATTGATTTGTTCAATGAAGTCTTTATTATCATGGAAAGCTATTTCTTCTCCACATTCTGGGCATTGGAATCCATAATAAGTAGCTTCTTCAAAGTTTAAACGACAATGGTTGTATGGGCAGATGAAAAACATGCTGTTTTCTTCTTCTTCAACAAGTTTTTTAAGTTCTGTTACTCTTTCTTCTGCATCTTTTTTAATTAATTTAGAAACTTCTTGTTCTTCGAATTTCCAAGAATATGCATACCATTGAGTTTCTGGATCTTTACTTCTTTTATAACTTGCAACTCCACTATCATAGAGTTTGTAAAGTATTTTTCTAACAATGTTTAATTTGATTCCAGTTTCTTCAGCGATTTTTTCATCACTGTCAATACCATCAATTAAACATTGAATAATGTCTAAATTTTCTTCTTCTTGAACTATATTTAATAAAGCATCTTGTACTAATGGGTTATTTAACATGGTGGTTCTTCCTTTTCATTATTTTTAATCATTAATTAATAAATTAACTTTATTATTTAAAGTTATATAAAATTTATAATATTTATAAAATTTAGATAATACTATCTATAAATACTATAATTATATTCTTTAAACATTATAAATTTTTTCTTTTTGTTCAAGTGTTT
>JAKSUD010000255.1 GCA_024409185.1 archaeon | reverse complement strand
CTTTATTGTTTTTAATGATATTTATATGTTCTGTTGGTAGTGTTTGTGCAACAGATACAGATAATATTACTGTGGATAATTCTTTATCTGATGTTAATAGCAATGTTGAAATTGTAAATGATATTGAAATATCTAATGTTAATAATAATGTATCTAATGATAATAATGATTATTGTTGTGGTGTTATTGTTTTTAAAGAGGCATTAAAAGAGAATGGTATTAATATATCATTAGAGGAAGCAAAAGAAGCAGTTAAACCTACTGTTAATGGTTCTACAAGTATGCAAGGTCATAGATGGTGCTGAAAAATATAATCTTAGTGCTGTTGGAGCTGTTATTAAAGCAGAAGATTTAAAAACAGGTTATATTGTACACATGAATATAAATAATACAGGACATTGGGCTGTTATTGAAAATATAACCGACCAAGTAAATTTAAATGACATATCAGGTGATGTAATTTTACCTCTTGACGAATTTAAAAAATATTACACTAACAAAACAGTAATCATATCTAATGAAACTAAATGTTTATCTTCTTTTGGTGGTGAATCTAATGTTTATGGAAGTTCCAAAACTTTTCACCGGAATGTTAAACCTAAAAAGAAAGTTATATCTACTTCTATTAATGCAAGATTAAATAAATATGTTACTAAATATAAAAAAGGTTATAAAATTCAATCTCATAAATTTAAAGTATATTCGTATCAACAAGTAAGTATTTTTGTTTATAAAAAATGATATATGCTTAAAGATAGTAAATATGCTATGAAAGTTCATTATAAACACTGTGGTAAATGGAAATGGACTAAATGGGTAAGTAATTGTATATCTGCAACCTACAATAATATTAAATTTGAAAAATCAGATGTTATTGGAAAAGTTTGTATTAGAATATATTAATATATTTTAGAATCAAAAACAAGAGAATAATAATTACAATTATTCCCGTTTTATTGGTCTTATTAGGAGCAATAATATTATATAAACTGAAAAAATAAATGGAGGAAAATATTATGAAATTGTTTTATAAAACTGTAATGTTTTTAACATTACTTATATTCTGTGTGGGTAGTGTTTGTGCAGCAGATCCAGATGAAGATAATAGTGTTATTGTGGCTAAATTAACTGAAAAGAATGCTCAATTAAATGAAACTGTAACTAATCAATCTATTGAAATTAAACAGTTAAAAACAGAGAATAAAAAATTATCTAATAAGATAGATAGCTTAAACATTAAAATTAATTCATTAGAAACTAAAAATAATGGCTTAACTGAAAAAGTTAATTCATTAGAAACTAAAAATAATGGCTTAACTGAAAAAGTTAATTCATTAGAAAATGATATTAAAAACTTAAAAGAGGATAATAAAGCTTTAAATAATAAAATTGATTCTTTAAATGCTGAAATTAAAGAGGTTTATAAAGAAAAAGATAAATTAAACACTGAAATTAAAGAGGTTTATAAAGAAAAAGATAAATTACATATGGAAAAAGATGAATTATATGAGAAACTTTTAAATTCACCTACTCCTGATGAGGTTAAACGATTAAAAGAGGAACTTAAAAATAAAGAT
>JAKSUD010000254.1 GCA_024409185.1 archaeon | reverse complement strand
TTCTTTTAAAGAATTAATTTCATTACTATGTTTAAGTTTTAAATCATCTAATTCTTTATTTTTAGATTCTAAATCTTCTGCAAATTTATTTTTTAAATCATTAATTTCATTGTCTTTATTTTTTAAATCTTCATCAAATTTAGATTTTATATCATCTAATTCAGTAGCATTTTTTAAAGATTCATTTTCATTTTTCAATTTATTAACATCTAATTTAAGTCTATTAATTTCAATTAAAGAAGACTTAACTAATTTTTGAAGATTTTTAACATCATTACTATCCAATGTCATTTTTATCACTTAAACATAGTTTTAATATAATATATACTATTAATAGATTAGTTTTTTAAAGTATTTAAATACTACTTAAAAAATAGCTAAAAATTAAAAAAAATAAATAAAAATGAACAAAAAACATTAAAAAAAATAGCTAAAAATTAAAATTAAAAAAAATAAAAAGAATAAAAAATAGGTAAAATAGCTATTTAATTATAGCTATTAAATTAATCAAATATAAAATATTTAAAGAATTTGTTTGTTAATTAATTCTGCATTTAAAATAGAAGCACCAGCAGCACCTCTAACAGTATTATGTCCTACTAAAACATATTTGAAACTGTTATCAAATGCATTATCTTTTCTTACTCTACCAACAGTAGCAGCCATACCACCACTAGCATTTCTGTCTAATCTTGGTTGAGGTCTGTCATCTTCTTCTTTAACAATAACAGGATTTTCAGGAGCAGAGTATAAATCTAATTCTTGAGGTAATCCTTTAAAGTTAGCCATTTTAGATTTAATTTTATCAATATCTGCTTCTTCATCTAATTCAATGAAAACAGCTTCAGTATGACCATCTACAACAGCTACTCTATGACAAGAAGCACTTAATGAAAAGTTTGCAGGTTTTACATCACTACCATCAAGATCACCTAATAAGTATAAACTTTCACTTTCCATTTTTTCTTCTTCTCCACCAATATAAGGAACTAAATTATCTACAATAGCCATTGAAGGAACACCATTATATCCAGCTCCAGAGACAGCTTGCATAGTAGATACATAAATTCTATTAATATTAAAATTATCATAAATTGGTTTTAAAGTTAAAGTTAAAGCAATAGTTGAACAATTAGGATTAGTTACAATGAATCCATCCCAATCATTATTTTTTTGCTGAGCATCAATCATATCTAAAAATTGAGGATTAACTTCAGGAATAACTAAAGGAATATCCTTTTTCATACGCATAGCACTTGCATTTGAAGCTACAACAAAGTCTTTTGCATAAGCTGGTTCAACAGTAGCTGCAAAATCAGTTGGAAGAGAAGAGAAAACAATTTCTACATCTTTACTCATTTTTGCAGGGTCTGTTTCAATAACTTTCATACCTTTTACAGAATCAGGCATTGGAGTATCTAAATACCAAGTTGTTGCATCTTCATATCTTTTACCTGCAGATCTTGAAGAAGCAGCTAAAGCAGCTATTTCAAAATCAGGATGATTATCCAATAATTGGATAAATCTTTGTCCTACCATACCAGTTGCACCAAGTACACCTACTTTTACCATTTTAATCAA
>JAKSUD010000253.1 GCA_024409185.1 archaeon | reverse complement strand
AATTAAATAAAAAAATTAAAAAATAGAATTAATTATTATACAATAATAATAATTAAATTAAAGAACTAAATTAAAGAATTCATTATTATAAATCAATAATTAATATGCATTAGGGTTATGTTTAACACATGTTAAAAACATGATTTCAATATCAAAACTTAAACTCCAATTTTCTACATAATAAATATCATACTCAATACGTTTTTGAATAGAAGTATTTCCTCTATAACCATTAACTTGAGCAAACCCTGTAAGACCTGGCCTTACTTGATGTTTAACCATATATTTAGGAATATCTTTTCTAAATTCATCAACAAAGAAAGGACGTTCTGGACGAGGGCCAACAACACTCATTTGACCTTTTAAAACATTGAAAAACTGAGGAAGTTCATCAATACTTGTTCTTCTAATAAAATCTCCACAAGGAGTTTTTCTTGAATCATTTTTAGTAGTCCATTCAGATTTTTCTTCTTCTGGATCTTGAACATACATACTTCTAAATTTATACATCATGAATGGTTTACCTCTATAACCAATACGCTCTTGTTTAAATATAATAGGTCCAGGAGAAGTAAGTTTAATAGCTATAGCTGTAACTAACATTATAGGAGAAGTAATAATAATAGCTATTATAGCTACAATAATATCAGATGCTTTTTTAAGAAATTTATTAAATGGATTATCTAATGGAACATAACGAATATTAATAATTGGCATATCATCAATCAGTTCTACAGAAGGTTTTGCAGGAAGATATCTATAATAATCAGGGATAATTTCAGCTTTAATACCTTCATCTTCACAAATATCTACAATTTCATTTAAATGAGAATAATGTTCCATAGGAATAGCTATTATAACTCTATCAAAATTATTTTTCTTTAAAATTTTATCTAAATCATTAAATGATCCTAAAAATTTATAATTATCATGATACTGTCCTACATGTTCACTTCGACCTATAAAACCACTAATAGAATAACCTAAATAAGATTTTTCTTCAATTTTACTAGCAAATTTAAAAGCAAGGTCATTATCTCCAACAATTAACATATGCTTTAAATTACGATTATTAGAACGCAATCTTCTTAATACATAAATAATAACTGCTCTTTCTATAATTGTAAAAATAATTCCAAATACACATAAAAGGAGCAGCATAATTCTTGAAAAATTTGGTTCATTAATAATAAATAAAAAAGCTACAAGGAAAACAAAAGCCATGATATCTGATTTAACAATTGATGGAGCATTTGAGAAAATAGATTCTAAATCCCTAAATGGTTTATAAAGACCAAAGAAATAATAAAATATTATGTGAGCAGGTACAACTACAAAAATTGTAAAAATAAAATAATGTGAAAATGGTAAAGATCCACCAATAGGACCAAAAAGAGTAGTCTTAAATCTAATAAAATGAGCAAGAAGCAATGAAACTATTACAACTACAACATCGATTAAAACTAATATTGCATTTAAAGTTCTTTGATTTTCTTTAATCATTTTATTACTCCTCAAATAAAAAATTTAATTATACAAAAATGTAAATAAAAATAAAAAATTATTTCTTTAATATTATTTATT
>JAKSUD010000252.1 GCA_024409185.1 archaeon | reverse complement strand
TTACTTTTAGGAAGTAAGTTGGTTCATTTTTTTCAACTAATTCATGACCAACTTTGCAATAAAGTTTTCCATCTTTTTCTACTGCTTGATCCCTTGTGTAATTTTCTTCACAATTAACACAGTATAAGCCTTTTCAACTGCCTTCATAAGCATATTGCTTACTAAGTAATTCACTAAAGACTTTTTGAACAACTTCTTCATGCTTTTTATCTGTTGTTCTAACAAATCCAGAGTAGTCAATATCTAAGTCTTTTCAAAGTTGTTTGAAGTCTTTAGTTACATCATCAAGCATTTGTTTTACTTGTAGGTTTTTCTTTTTAGCAGTATCTAAAATCTTTTGTCCATGTTCATCCATTCCTGTTAAAAAGAAAACATCATATCCTAATGCTTTTTTATATCTAGCTATAACATCAGCTAAGATAGTAGTATAAGCATGACCAATATGTGGTTTGCCTGATGCATAATATATAGGTGTTGTAATAAATAACTTTTTAGCCATAAGTAATATTATTTTAATTTATTTAATATATATTATTTAAAAAATAAAAAATCATACCTTATGGTATGATCTTTTTTTAAATTTTATTGATGAGGTTCACCAAACAAGAAGCTTATGCCTTCAAGTCCGCCATCAGTATAAATTTGATATTTACCAGTAATATAACTATTTTTAGGTCAACCACCAACTGGCTTAGAGATTGTAAGTTTCCCTGTGTCAGTATTTAATGATTTCTCTAATGGTATTTGTCCACAATAAAAATCACCAAATCTATTTGCATATGGAATTAAAACTCTTCCATATTCAGTTTCACCTTCATTTAAATCAAATAGAAATAAATATACATCACCATCAATTGTTTCCCCGTATGTATTTTCTCATAAAGAAATAGGAAAAACAAAAGAAACCCATTCATCTTCTTCAGCATCAAAATCAATTGTGCTCATGCAATCATAATGTTGCTCTGTAATCACTTCTAAATCAATAGCCTTATTACAAATGTAATTTGTTGATTCAAGTACTTGAATGTCCATAATAATTGTTACTGGCACATCTGCCTTGGTAATTAATCTACCTGGCAGTGAAATATGTAATTGGTTTTCCTTGTCTGGGTCCAAAAAAGTAAAACCATTAGGGTTTCTATTTGTAGCTTGATAATAAACGTTTTTACCAATTGATATATATGTTACTCAAGAATAATATGTAGTTTGTGCAAGTCCAACAAAATCAATTTTGATATCCAAATTTTCTCCGACAGTAACATCATCAGTACTTTGAGTGATTGTAACATCGGAATGTGTTGATTTATTTATATTAACAGCATAAACATCAGCCGTTGTATCAACTGGAACTGGATCATCTTCACATGAAACCATTGGTAAAACAGACATTGCTAATGCAGATGTCGCAACCAATGGTGCAATAAATTTAATCTTTTTCATAAAATCTCCTATACCGTCATTATATATGTATATATAATGAATGTTCCAACAAAATATGGAACATTCATTAAAAAAATCACCATTTAAGGTGATTCTTTTTAAACTAATTGAATGATTGCCATCTTAGAGTTGTCACCAACACGGTTGTCT
>JAKSUD010000251.1 GCA_024409185.1 archaeon | reverse complement strand
AGTTTATTGAGTTAATTTATAATAATTTTTAATAACTTATTTTAAACTATATTACAAAAATAAATTACCATATTAATTTTTCATAAATCCTATATTTAAAATAAACTATTTTTAGAGAGAATATTTTAACTTACAAAGAAAATTTCCATCTTAAAAATTTAAAAATCAATAATATGAATTAAAAATTATAAATAATATAAAAAATAAAATTATAAACTAAGATGTCAAGATTATAAATTATTTAATAATAATTTAAATTAAGTTTATTTTACGATATCATATTAACAAATTATTAAAAAATAATAGAGGTTAAAAAATGGAAAAAGTCGTTCTTGCATTCAGTGGAGGATTAGACACCACTGTATGTGTTAAATTATTAGAAGAAGAATATGATTACGAAGTTATTACCTGTTGTGTTGATGTAGGACAACCAAGAGAAGAATTAGAAAAATCTCAAAACTCTGCAGATTCTTTAAATAAAAGCACTCACTACATTATTGATGCAAGAGAAGAATT
Source organism: archaeon (assembly GCA_024409185.1). Lineage (GTDB taxonomy): Archaea > Methanobacteriota > Methanobacteria > Methanobacteriales > Methanobacteriaceae > Methanobrevibacter. The sequence goes on along the minus strand of JAKSUD010000251.1, from coordinate 1,087 downwards.
TGCTAACGAATACATAGCAAGAGGAATTAAAGCTAATGCTGAATACGAAGGTTACCCATTAAGTACTGCACTTGCAAGACCTTTAATTGCAATGAAAATTATTGAAATTGCAGAAAAAGAAGGAGCTACTGCAATTGCTCACGGATGTACTGGAAAAGGAAATGACCAATTCAGATTTGAAGCAATTATTAGATCAATGTCTGACTTTAAAATCATTGCTCCAATTAGAGAAATGAATTTAACTAGAACTGAAGAAGTAGCTTATGCTAAAGAACATGGCCTTCCATTACCTTCTGATAAAATTTACAGTATTGATGAAAACATTTGGGGAAGAGCTATTGAAGGTGGAGTTCTTGAAGACCCTGCAGAAGAACCTCCTGAAGAAATTTATGAATGGGCTGCTTCTGCTGAAGATGCAAAAGACACCCCAACCAAAGTAACTATTGAATTTGAAGAAGGTATTCCAATAGCTATTGATGGTGAAATGATGGGCTTAATCGACATTATTGAAAAAGCAAATAAAATTGCTGGTGAAAATGGTGTTGGTAGAGTAGACATTATTGAAAACAGAATGATTGGTCTTAAAAGTCACGAACTCTACGAAGTTCCTGGTGCAAAATTATTAATTGCATCTCACAAAGCTTTAGAAGGTTTAGTTTTAACTACTGCAGAACTTAGATTTGCAAACTACATGAGTAGTTTATATGCAGACCTTGTATACGAAGCATTATGGCAAGAACCTTTAAGAGAAGATCTTGATCAAGCTATTGACCAAATGCAAAGAAGAGTTAGTGGTGAAGTTGTCATGAAATTATTCAAAGGATCTATTCAACCTGTAACTAGAAAATCTCCATTCAGTTTACACAGTATTGAACAAATTACCTTTGAAGATAAGGAAACTGACCAAAACGAAATCGAAGGTATGATTAAATACCACGGTCTTCAAGCTGCAAACTATCAAAAATTAAATAGATAAGTTTTTATCTATTTCTTTTTTCTTTTTTTCTATTTTATTTTGTTCTTTTTTTAGCTATTTTTATTCTTATTTTATAATTTTTCTACATATCTTATTTCATTACTCCTTTTT
>JAKSUD010000250.1 GCA_024409185.1 archaeon | reverse complement strand
TACAATATTTCCTGTTTTTATTTCTTCACATACATGTATTTCTCCAAAGGCACCATATCCTAACATTTTAATTAAATGATAAGTAAAATTTAACTTAAAAATAATATATGGTTAAAAATAAAATAATTGAAAATTAAATAAAAAATAGAAAAAATAAAAAATAATTTAAAAAATTATTTTCTGTATTTTTCGACTAAACTAATTCCCCAGTTAGCCATTTCATTAGCTTTATCTTGAGAATCAGATTCCGCGAAACATCTAAAGATTGGTTCTGTACCAGATGGTCTGATAATTACCCAGCCATCATCTTTTAAGATTTTAACACCATCAGTAGTGTCTAATTTGAAATCAGTAGTATCTTTGATTTCTTGTGCAATATTTGACATAACTTCTTGTTTTTGATCATCAGGACATTCTATTTTTAATTTTTCTTGATAATAAACTGGAAGTTCACCAATAAGTTCAGATAATGGTTTATCTTCTTTAACTAAAGTTTCTAAAATTTTAGCTACAGTCATAGCAGCATCTCTTCCATAAATAAAGTCTGGGAAGATTAAACCACCATTTTCCTCTCCACCAAATAAACCATCTCTTTCTTTAAGCTCACGTGCAACAAGTAAATCTCCAACAGCAGTAGCTATTACTTCACCATTGTATTCTTCTGCAATATCATAAATAGCTTGAGAAGTAGCTACAGTAGTAACAATAATACCCCCACCATTTTCTTTAAGCATTTGTCTTTCAACAAGAGCAAAGGTTTTATCTCCAAGAACAAAGTTTCCTTTCTCATCAATACAAATAGTTCTATCTGCATCACCATCATGAGCAAGACCAATATCTGCACCTAAATCTTTAACAGTATTTATTAAATCTTGGAGATTTGGTTCAATTGGTTCTGGGTCTCTTCCTGGGAAGAATCCATCAGCTTGGCAGTTTAAGGTAGTAACTTCACAACCTAATTTTTTAAGAATATACGGTGCTGTAAATGAACCTGCACCAGAACCACAATCAACAACAACTTTAAGTTTACGAGCTTTAATAGCTTCAACATCAACTCTTTTTAAAGTTTCATCAATATATTCATCAATAAGTGATTCATTAGTAAATATTTGACCTATTTTATCCCAAGATACACGAGTTGGTTCATCGTCAAAGTATAATCTTTCTACTTCTAATTCCATATCATCAGGAGTTCCTATTCCAAACTCATCTACAAATTTAAGACCATTATATTTTGGAGGATTATGAGAAGCAGTTACAATAATTCCACCATCATAATAATTTCTTACAGCATATTGAATAGCTGGAGTTGGAAGAATTCCTAAATCTACAACATCACAACCAGAGGATAATAAACCTGCAGTAATAGCTTGTTTAAGCATAGGAGTACTTGTTCTTGTATCTCCTCCAATAGCTACAGTTCCTTGAACAATAGATCCATAACTTGCAGCAAGTCTTGATGCAAATTCTGGAGTTAAAACATCATTAGCAGTTCTTCTTACACCAAATGTACCAAATAATCTTTTTTCTACCATGCTATGACCTTTATAATAATTAATAATAATTTAATAAAATAATTAAATTTAACTTACATTATATTTTAGTTAAATAAACA
>JAKSUD010000025.1 GCA_024409185.1 archaeon | reverse complement strand
AACCTATATATTATATAATTAAAAACCTATATATTATATAATTAATTATAAAATTAATTATAAGATTTATTATGTTTTTATTACAATACTGGATAAATTCACTTTTTGCTTTAACATTTCCATTCCTTTTAGTTCTCATAATAGGAAAACAAAAAGCACCACACGGTAATCATAACAATTTTTATTAGGATAGTCCTCGCCTTGTTGCATCTTTTTCTCATCCCAAACATAACTCTGTATACTTCTTAAAGTCTCAGTACACTTATTATAAACTTTTATTCTATTCTGATAAAACATGTCCTGTAAAGTATAAATATATTCAAGTGTGTCAGGTTTCATTTTAATGCCTTTAATAATTAACCTTTTATCACGGTAATATAACTGTCTTCAAACTGGTAGCATCAGGAGGCACATAAACAAAATTACGATTATGAAGATTATACTTCTCTTGTAAATCATAAATATTATTACACCTATCAGTATCAGTCTGCTCATAACCCATCTGCTGAGCATTAAACAGCGCCTCATCAATTATATCATGATAACTCGTATTATCAACTATGTAGGTTCCTACTACTACGAAAACATTAACATTACTCGCACCATAATCACAACAATATCAATACTGTCGTATTTATCTAAATCCAACTCACTAAAAGTATTCTCTTCATTATTAAATTTATTATATATTAAACCAGTACTACTTACCCATTTAGCTTCAATTAAACGAGCATATTCAGTAGGTTTACCTATATAAGCCTCTTTAATACTTTGAATATAATCCTCACTTAAAGTTTTATTATCCTCTAAGTAAAAAGTCCAAACACCTAACTTACTATTATCTTTAAGTCTCTGATTATCTATATAATCAACTTTAAGCCAATGACTGTAATTATCGGGGTTAGTAGTAATAAAAGCCTTAGCTTCATCTTCACTAAGACGAGATAAAGCCATTAAAAAGAAATCTTTATCACACCTACTTGCTTCATCAATTAAAATAGCTTGAAGTGTTAAACCCGCAATCTTATTTTGAGATTCAATATTATCAGCACCAAAGATATAAACCATTTCTTTCTATTTTTATAATGAATAGCTACCCACGATTACCACGACTATTATTCAAAATCAATTTTAAATGTTTTTAAAATACTAAGTAGAGGCTCCACAACATTTACGATGACTGGTCTCAGTTGTTTTACCAGCTATCGCATAATTAACACCACCATACTCCATTATACTTAATATGAATCTCAAAATACATAAAACAGTTTGATCACTACGTACAGCTCCTTCCGCTATATTAATAAAATAATTACTATTTTTTAAATAATCCTTTGCCTTAAGACTAAAACCTTTAAATTTAAAACAGTTAACATCCTTATTAGTTAAAACCATAAAAAGTTACTCCATTTAATATTATAATAATTTATTTTAATCTTCAATCAGAAGTTTCATCTTCATCATTAGAATCTTCATCTGTTATTTCATCATCAGGTAGAATTCCCAGAGCTTCACGAATATCAAAAGCAGAAACAGCCTCCTCCTGTTTAACATTAGTTGATAATTTATTTTCAACTACATAAGTATCAGAATCCATACACTCTAAAAGATATTTAGCTGCTTTCCAGTCACTTTTTTGAGACTTATTAAATATAGATTTTAACAACACAGCTTTACGTGTAACCTTTGATTTTTCCCAATCTAACCAAAATTTACGATATTTCCCATTTTTAGCTTTCTCACCTCCACTCAACCACTTACAAAGAGTAGAAGAACTTAAACCAACATAATAGCACAGTCACTTGATTTAAACCATTTTCACGAGCAGTCAACAAATCTTCCATGATTTCAGGAGTTAAAACACCTTTGCGACCTCTCTTTTTAGCATATATAAACATCACATTTTTAAAAAAAATTGACAAATTCACCAACTTTAACAGGTGTTAAATACATATTTTTTAATAAATCTAATTTTAATCTAATTATATAAAATAGAACCACTCCACATACAATATTTAATCTAATAGAATAAAAAATTTAGTTTATTGAACAGATTAAATGATTAAGAACATTGAATTAATTTGTTTCTTATACTTATGAAATTAATTTAGCTTTATTACCAGTATAGTCCTCCCATCTATCAATAATTATTTGACAATAAAACGGCTCTTTTCCCACCATATAACATTTTCTATTAAGTTGTTCACAGGCAATTAAGGTGGATCCACTTCCACCAAAAGTATCCAATACCAGATTACCTGTCTTACTACTATTGTTTACAGCTTTGCTAACTAATTCAATAGGCTTCAATAGTAGGATGTAAATCATTTTAGATGTTCTGGGAATATCCCATATATCCATTTGATTATTACCACCATACCAATTAAATTCAGAGATTCTTTAATTGAAAATAAAATCATAGAAGATGAAAATGAAATTTTAAAATTAAATAAAGAATTAGTTGATGAAACAAATTCATTTCAATAATTTATTAATTAATAAGTTCAAATTTCAAAAATTTCAAGCAAACTTAATAATTATAAATATAATTAATCTACTAAAGAATTTATTAAAGAATGTAAAAAAACAAAAGGTAATATAAATAATGAAGATATTAAAGAAAATTTAGTCATCAAATTTAATCTTAGTTCAGAAAAAGTTAACGATTTAAATTTTTATTATTAATATTAGAAATTAAAACTTTAATTTTAGATTTGATTAAATTAAAATTATTTAATGTTCTTGTTTCATTAAATTCTTTAGTATTTTTTTAATTTCTTTTAAAAATTCTTCTAATTTTTTAGATTTTTTACTTATTTTAAGTTCATTTAAATAATTCAATAAATGCAATTCATTATCTCTAAGTTCTTTTGTATATAATAATATTTCATTAACTAAACTAACGACAACTTCTTGTTTTTCATTATCTATTATAATAGGTAACTGATCAACAAATATCTTTTTATATTGGAATCTTTTTGTAATTTAATAAATATTCTTTAATAGAGGGGAACTTATTAATATTAAAATTCCAAGGGACATAAATAAAATATAAGTTTTATACATGATTTTCTATTTATTAATATCTCTACCTCTTAATAATGGTTTAATTATCTTTTTGTTATTAAAATCTTCTGAAATCAACTATTTTTTGTTTCTTCATCAATAATAAAAGCTTCATTAAAACCAGTTTTAATATCATTTAATTTGTATATCTAAATCTTTAATTAGAGTTCCTTGGTTAAGAATTTTATCTCTTAAATCTAAGATTTCAGACGATTAAAAGCAAAAGAATTAATATCTAATCTATTTTGTTCCAGATAATAATATCAATAACAAAAACTTTATTAGTTCTAAGAAAATCTTTTTTAATTTGAATAACACAAGTATCAACAGAAGCTTCTTTAAATACTTTTTCTCCAGTGAAATCGTTATAAATCTTTAATTGATTTTTTAAAATTAATTTTCTTAATTTTCACCATATTGAGCTTTACAAACTTATTGGAACAAATATAAGCAATAGTTATTGATTTAAACTTGAAAAAATGCTTATTTTTCATCATTTGATATATATATCGTTGTTGTTTTATCTTCTATTATTAATTGTTTAGAAGTTCTATACCGTTTTATTGCTTTAATATCTTCATTAAAAAAGAGTTTTTTATATTTAGGGATAGATTCAAGCTCATAAAGAAAATTATAATAAGAAGTATCCTTTTTAATTGCATCTTTCAAGAAAGCATTTTTTATCTTATCTTTATCTCTTTCATGTTGCAAGTTTAGAGATCCAATATCTTTTTCATGATTTGTTGTTAAAGTTCCAATTTCTTTTGAATGAAATTCTTTTAATGACATTACTTCAGAAATCTTATCTGACAATTCTGATTCAACTTTATCGAATTTGGAATCTTTGTCATCAATAGTCTTTTTTAGATATTCAATGATAGATTCTTTATCTGAAAGTCTTATTGAAAGGTTTGAAACTTCTTTATCTAGTTCATGATTCTTATAAGAAATTTCTTTAATCGTAGCATCTTTTTCAATCATGCATTCATCATGCTTGTGTTCAATAGATGCTATCTTATTATCTAAGTCTTGCTGATGGTTTGCATTTGCTTCATCAAGTTTAGCTTTTAATTCGTCTATTGTTTTTTCTAGGCTTTCAATCTGTTGTTGTTTATTTGTTAGTTTGAATTTAAGAGTTTCTTTAGATTCTGTTGATGTTGAAGCTTCAGTTACTAATGACTCATATTCATCAACAGATAAAACAATTGCTTGATCATGAGTCCAATTGTCAAGTTTGCCAATTGATATAATTCTTTCAGCAATGTATTTTTTACCTTTCTTATTTGTCTTTTCTGAGATTCTAACTTTTTTCTTTAACATCAATGATAATTATAGCATAACTAATATTAATAATTACATTATCAGTTCAATGAGATTTTTACCTTCAGAATGTTATATCTTGAAAGTATCATGACAAGAAAAATCAACCTTTCATGAAAAATTTTTAGATTGATTATTTTTCAAGAATTATCATGATATTGTATTTTGTACGATTTATTGAAAATTGTTTAATTGCTAATCGGGTTAGAAAATATCTAAAACTAGTTTTTTTCAATATATTGTTTAATTGAAAGAATGATTAATTAAATTAAAGCAACTACTTTAACTAGCCATTTAATTAAACCTCAACATTTTATTGATTTTACAGATTCTATATGCCAATAGATAAACATCAATTAGTATACTTCATTTATTTAATAGGATAGCTATTAGGATTATAATAGTTCATAACATGACTATTGTAATTAGTCATGGATTCTTTAATTAAAAATTATCAAAATTAAGATTACAAGAATCAGGATCTTTTAAATTTCATGAAAAATTATTAAAAATAATTAAATATCACCATGTCAAGATAAAATCATGATTTTTTCACTATAAAGAGTATATTACAGTCATAAATTTATTTCGAAATATCAAGAATTTTTTCATTTACTACTTCAACGATACATCACAAAATATACTGATGAATTTCAGGACATAGCAACATAATTCTCAGATGAATTTTAATCAATTATTACCTGAAGTAAAATCCATTAAAATGTATAATTCAAGGGCTGTCAGCAAGTATTTCAAAAAAAGTTTACTCAAAATTGAAAAGTCTGAAGTTACTGAAGTTACAAAATCATAATTTTATGAAACTGATATGAATTTGATATAATTAAAAAAATTAGCATATGACAACGAAACATCTCAGCAACAGTATTGATAAATTTATAAGATGGATTAAGAAATGAGAAAAATCAACAGAATAGAAATATAATGATTAAAACAATAAAAAACAGATTGAAAGTTTAAGAGATAATGACATCTCTCATAATACTTAAGATTAATTTTGTAAGTTTAAATATATAAAAACAGTGCCCATAACATTTAAGAAGTTATTTATTATGCATAGTCTAATTTTGTTTTAATCCTGATGTTGAATTTCAAAATTTAAAGGAGTTTGACTCGGGGAGAAAAGATAAGAACAACAATAAATATTAATAAAGACATTATAGGATTTATTAGAATTAAAATGGCCATGTTTTAGAAGTGTTTTCTTGAAAAATAAGCAAAAATTTACCTTTTAGTGGAAATAAATTAGAAAAGTTAGAAAAATAGTGAAAGAATGCTAAATTGCTAATATCTAATAGATTTAGAAACTGAAAAATTTCAAACGATGAAGGCATTAAAATCGTCTAATGCAATGGTAACAATTACAAAGATTGCTTAGAGATATATAATATTATACAATGCAACAATTAATTAAATTTATTGCAAACAATCTGGATTAAGTTACGATAATCTAAATCATATCAAAGACAATTAACATTAAAATAAATGATTGTATTGTCAAAGATAATGGTAAAGCTCATGATGAAAAATATCTAATCCGTTCTAAAAAATCAATAAATACATAAAGTTATGCATAGTTCAAGTTATCATTTCAAGAAAAAATTTATTATTGGTTAATTAAAGTTATTACTATCAACTACTTAAGATATAATATTTTATAATAATTAAGAAGACAAGACAAATAAGAATGGTAATGATGTTAAAGATCAATTGAAAAATTCTTTGAGGAGTTTGATTTTGATATGTCTGATAAAGTTCAGGATTATATTCAGAGCAAAGTCTTAGTAAAGATTTTATCAAGTTAGATAAATCATTATATTTAATAGGGATTTATTATTTAAATGAGAAGATGTTAAAGCAATTTCAGAACTTAAAATTGAAAATTATGACTCATATTTTGTTTTAAATTCCATACCTAATAATTTGACTCTAAATCAACAGATACTCTATGATAATCAAGAAAATAAAAATTGAGGAGCATGTCCACTAGTCAAAGAGGAAGATTTTAATGTGCATTATTACTTTGTAATTGATAATTATTAATAAAACTGAAATAATAGGGAGGAAAAAACATATGCCACTAATTTTACGAGGGCATCATTTATTATGCCTTAAAGGTTATCAAGGTTATGGTTATGATGAAGATTTTGTTAAAAATATGAGTGTTATTAATAATTTAAGAAAAAATGAAAATACTAATATTGTCGTTGTTGATAAGCCAGATGATATTTGTAAATTTTGTCCTAATTTAAAAAATAATATTTGTGAAAATCAAAGTCAAAATAAAAGGATTATTAAGAAGGATAATGAAGTATTATCTAAGTTAGATCCTAAAAAAATATATAATTCCAAAGAATTATTTGAAGAGATAGATTTTTTATTTAATACAAAAAAAGTAGTTGATAAAATTTGCCTTGAATGTAATTGGCACAGCAAATGCTTATTCTATCAAAACTTAGAATAATATATATTTTTAGAGTTGAAATTGTTTAAAAAAATCACCTCAAAAAAGAAACCATTAGAACCATTTTTAACTATGCACTGAAACAGGCATAAAATGCTCTTTTTCTAAATCTAAAAATCATCCTATACAACTAATTGAATTTTATATTAAAATAAGTAATTTATTAAAAATAAGCTATATTTTATAATTAAATATGTGTTAACAGTAATTATATCTAGAACATATAAATTATAATCTCTTTATCAAAACATTAAGTATTTATATTAAATATTATATATTATAAAACATTAAAAAATGAATTTCTTGTAATTTCTTTGATTTATCAAAATCAGTGCCAAAAAGAAGTGATTTTGTTAATCTTGTTATTTTGTCTTGGATTTAATAATTTAATAATAGTACAATCACTATAATAGCTTTACATTCTTTAAATTAATTTTTTAGAAACTCGATATAATTTTTTAGTTAAACAAGAGAATATAGATTTTATAAGAATAATTAAATATAAGATTTAATTTCTAAAATTATGATTCGTCTTATATCTTTTTATCTTATTTATTTTGAGTGTACAACTTTATATATAACGAGTTTAAATATATTATTATAAAGAAAAAATTGGTTGTGGTTATTATTTTTAATTGTTTGGAAGAAGGTATCTTTGGTTCTGAGAAATTAAATAATAAAAGGCAATTTGAATTGGATGTTTCAAAATTTTTTGCAATAGTTTTTATGATTATGGTTCATTGTTTTGCTTTTTGTAGTTTATGTCAAATCGAGAGTGTTTATTTACAATATCTTTTGATTTTTCTTCAATGTTCTGCTCCTTTATTCATGTTTGCTATGGGTGTAGGGATGGTTTATACCCGACATCGTTCTTCAAAGGAATTTGTAAGTCGTGGTATTAAGCTAATTTTAATGGGTTTTATTATTAATCTGATTTATTTTTGTTATGGTTGTTTTTTAGGAGTAAAATTAGAATATTGTGCTCTTTCATTAATGGCGAATGATATTTTACAATTTGCAGGACTAAGTTTTCTTCTAATTGGTCTTTTCAAAAGAATAAATTTTAATCTTGAACAGATATTTTTAATATCCATGATCCTTTCAATATTCGGAACTTTTATTAACCATGTTGAATTTTTCAACATGTATTTGGCCCAGTTTTTAGGTCATTTTATTGGTACAGAGGGTTATAAAATAGTTAGTTGTTTTCCAGTTTTAAATTGGTTTGTTGTACCTGTTTTTGGAATGATTTTTGGAAATTGTTTAATAAGATGTACTGATAAAAATTTATTTTATAAAAAAATATTCCTCAAAACGTCTTTATTAAGTCTTGTTTTCGTGGCTGCTGGGTTAATTACTAGATATGGTATGTTTTCAACTACTGGTGGTAAAGTATATGAAAAATTACAATATTTGCATGTTACAACACCGGATGTTCTAATCATGTTAATATTTATACTATTTTTAATAAGTGTATTTTACTTTTTATTACCTTTTATTCCGAGAAAAATTGAAGAATTAATTAAAATTACAAGTAGAAATGTTACTAATATTTATATTATACAATGGGCACTATTATTATTATTAATCAATCCTTTAAATAAATTTTTCAGAATAAAACCTAATCGTATATTCTGTGTTTTAATAATATTTGGATTAACAATTCTCTCTATCTTACTATCTGAAATATATGTTAAGATGAAAATGAAATAAAAAATTTAATAATTTTTTAGGAGTTAGATAATAAATATAAGAATTAAACCGTAATGTGATTTTCGTAAGTGGTACTGAATTACTAAAGTAACAGATAATAACGGTTTTCTTGGTTCCCAATACCCAAGTAACATAAAGTTAATGGAGTAGAATATAATAAAAAACATTTTAGCAATGAAAGAAATAACCTTTTCCTCTCCAATTGCTTCATCTTTTATATTCTTTTTAGAGTTAAAAGTATTTAAAAAATACTTCCTGAAAGGAGTTATTATAGTCTTTTTTATCAAGGTGCTGAAAACGGATTTAAAATGCTCCTTTCCAATATAAGAAACACCCCATAAACGCTCGCTCCATAATCACAACAATATCGGTTGTGTCGTTTCCAATATAAAAAACCACCCCCACAAACATACTAACTTTTGACCTCTTCATAGAAGAGTTATTTATTTCAACACTTACTTAGTATAAGTATCATTTAATTAATCACATCTTTTATTTAATTAAAGTAAAGTTATACTTTATATTTTTAGATGTTTCTGTGGACATGAATGTACATCATGATAACTCTGACCATCACTCGTGTACCTACCTCAATAACAAATATATAACATTACTCGCACATAATCACAACAAAATATTAATACAATCATATTTAAACAAATCAACCTCATCAAACTATTCTCTTCATTA
>JAKSUD010000249.1 GCA_024409185.1 archaeon | reverse complement strand
CTGATCATGAAGACGAATGTACTTTATGTGAAGTATGTGTAGATGTTTGCCCTAATGGTGCAATTAAAGTAGAATAGATTTAATAAATTTAATTATTAATAAATTTATTTACTTTAATTAAGAATACTGATTTATTTTAAAATGGTGTAAAAATGTCTGATTTATTAATCCCTTTAGATAACTACTTAGCTGCTGGGTTACACATTGGTACTCAACAAAAAACTCATGATATGGAAAAATACATTTTCCGTGTAAGATCTGATGGTTTATACGTTTTAGATGTACGCAAAACTGATGAAAGAATCAGAGCTGTTGCTAAATTCTTAGCACAATACGACCCTGATGACATTTTAGTAGTAGCTACCCGTCAATACGGTCAAGCTCCTGTTAAAAAATTCGGTGAAGTAACCGGTTGTAAAACTATCCCTGGTAGATTCATCCCAGGTACTTTAACTAACCCACAATATGCTAAATTCATCGAACCTAAAGTTATTGTTGTAACTGACCCAAGATCTGACTCTCAAGCTATTTTAGAATCCAAACAAAATGGTATTCCTGTAGTAGGATTATGCGATTCTGAAAACTTACTTGCTAACGTAGATGTCTGTGTACCTTCTAACAACAAAGGTAGAAAAGCTATTGCTTTAATCTACTGGTTACTCGCAAGACAAGTCTTAAGAGAAAGAGGAGTTATCGGAGAAGACGAAGACCTTGATTTAGAACCTTCTGACTTCGAACTCAAATTTTAAGTTTAGTTAATTCCTTTTAACTAAATTTTTTTCTTTTTTTATTATTTTATTTATTTTTATTATTTTATTTACTTATTTTGATGATTTAAATTTTAATTAATATTTTTAACTTTTTTTAGAAAATCTTTTATTTATTAAATTATAAACCATTACTTAAACTAATTTAAAATAGATTAATTGTTAGAGGTATTTCAATGAATTATGTGATTGAAACTAAAAATTTAACTAAAAAATATAAAAATCAAATTGTAGTTGATTCAATTAATCTAAATGTTGAGAAAGGTAAAATTTATGGGCTTTTAGGTAAAAATGGTGCAGGAAAAACTACAACTATGAGTCTTATTTTAAATTTAGCAAAACCTACAGATGGTGAAATTAAATTATTTGGTGTTAATTCTAAAGATAATCCTCAATTATATTCAAAAATTGGTTCTATAATAGAAGCACATGGTTTTTATTATAATTTAACAGGTTTTGAAAATCTTAGAATATTAGCAGAGCTTAGAGGAAATTATAATAAAGATAATATTATAAAATCTTTAAAAATTGTTTCTTTAGATTCTGAAGATGAAAAATTAGTTAAACATTATTCTTTAGGTATGAAACAAAGATTGGCTATTGCTACAGCAATTATGGATTTTCCAGAACTTTTAATTTTAGATGAACCAATAAATGGTTTAGATCCTGTTGGAATTAAAGATATGAGAAAATTGTTTAAATGTTTAGTGAATGAATATAATATGACAATTTTTATTTCAAGCCATATTTTAAGTGAAATAGAACATATTGCAGATGTTATTGGAATAATGGATGAAGGAAAATTAATTGAAGAAATTTATATTAATAATCTTCATGAGAAATTAAGTAATTATGTTGATTTTGAAGTTTCTGATTAT
>JAKSUD010000248.1 GCA_024409185.1 archaeon | reverse complement strand
GTGAGGAGAAGTTTATTCAGGTGAATGCTCGTCCTATTTATGATGATGAAGGTAACTTTATGCGTAGAAGTGAATTTGCAAGAGATATTACTAAAAGTGTCTTAAGAAATAGGGAGCTAGAAAGTCTTAACCATACTGTAGAGGATGTACAAACTGCAACATCTCTTTCTATTCACTATTTAGGTGCTGATGGTAAGCATGTATGGACTCCTGAAACTTATAAACTTATTGATAGAGAACCAAGAGATTCTGATGAAAATCACCATATTATTTTAGATTTAGCTACTCCTGATGAAAGAGAACGTGTACAAGAATTATTAGATAATTTGAAAACTAATGAGTTTTTAGCTCTTAATAGAACAAGTATTACTACAGAATCAGGTATATTAAAATACATACAATTTGATACACGTAAAACTTATGATGAAGAAGGCAACTTCGTCCAGAAAAGTGGTTATGCACAAGATATCACAGAACAAGTTCTTATTGAAAGAGAAAAAGAATTGTTATCTCAAATTATTGCTGCTGTATTGAATCACCTTAAAATTGGAACATTTACCATTGATTCAGAAGGTAAAGCTTCATTAAGTGAAGGATTCTTTGAAGTTACTGGAATTGATAAAGATGGAAATTATGTAGCAGAATTTGAAAATAATATGGTTACTAATGAAAATATTGTAGCTTCAATTAGAAAATTTAGATCTAGTGATAAAAAAGAGTTTGAAAAGACTATTGAATATTCTGTTCCTGGTGAAGAAGAAGGTAAATTCTTAACTATTTATATGGTACCTTATTATGATGGTGAGAATGAGTTAGTTATTGGTGCTATTCAAGATGTAACTGAACAAGTTAATTATGAAAGAGATTTGATTAATGCAGATAATGAAAAAACTATTTTAATTAAGGAAGTTCACCACAGAGTTAAAAACAACTTACAAGTAATTACAAGTTTCATTTCTTTAGAAGAAAGACTCCGTAAAGATGACCCTGGAAGAATTATTGATATTACTAAAAAGAGAATTGCTTCATTAGCTTTAATTCATGAACGTATTTATAATGAAGATAACATGAACTTTATTTCTCTTAAAGACTTTGTCCATGACTTTGATTTAAAATTAGAATCATTATCCAATATCCCTGATATCGAATTTATTAATGATATTGATTCTGATTTAAGTTTATCTCTTGATATTATTACTCCTCTTGTATTAATGATTAATGAATTAACTACTAATTCATTTAAATATGCATGGGATACTGAAGAGTATGCTGATAAATATAAAGAAATTTATAAATCTATTAATTTATTCAATGACCCTGAAGGTAAAGAGTACTGTGAATTTATATTTAAAGATAATGGTAGAGGTTTATATGAAGATTTTGATATTAATTCATCTCCAAGTTTAGGTTGGACTATTATTAAATCATTTGTAAGTCAATTAGATGGTGAATATGAATTATCTAATGATGAGGGACTTAAATTTGTTTTAAAATTCCCATTACCTGATAGTAAATAATTTTATTTAATTATTTACTTTAAATTCTTATTCTTTTCCTATTCTTAGGTAGTAAATAATTTTATTAATTATTTACTTTTTATTTTGTTATTTTGTTTACTTTTTTCTTTATTTTTATTTTTTTAATTTTGTCTTTA
>JAKSUD010000247.1 GCA_024409185.1 archaeon | reverse complement strand
AAAAATAAATAAAGTATACACTAAGAATAATAAAAAAATCTAAAAAAGATTAATTTATTAGAATAATGGAAAGTTAAAAAAATAATGATAAAGATAAAAAAGAATAATTTAATCTTTTTTAACTAATTTAATCCTATTCGGAGTTACAATGATTAAATTTTTATCATTAGATTGAGAAAGTAAAATAGCTTCAGCTTTGTACTGTTCTCTTAAGATTTTTAATCTTTCACCAGCTTGTCTATATTCATTAATACCTTTCTTTTGAAGGAAACTTAAATCAAGAATTACAGGATTATCTTCTTCAACAATTTGATCAAAAACATAATCCATATCATCCATAGATTTTGGTTTAATTAAAATAATTTCATAAAATGGTTGTTCAGGAGAAATAGTAAAATCTTCTAAATAATCATCACCAAATTCACTAGAAATATCTAAACCATAATCTAGAATTCCATAAGAAGGAGCAGGAGTATTAAAATTACGACCATATTCCTCTTCAAAACCTAAACTTTTCTTCAAATTATCAGTAAAACTCATTCTCTTACTCTCCATCATTATCTAAATAATTATAAATAGCATCTAATAACTTAGAAGCACCTTCATTATAAACATCAGCAACAGGTAAACCAAATTCTTTTTCAAAATCTGCAGGAGTTACTCCTTCATCAGCATTTCTAAGATTTATAGATAATCCTACAACTTTAGTTGGTTCAACTGCTTCAATAGCTTTAACTTCTTCAGCAATACCTCTTGGTTCACGATATGGATGATTAGGTCTATGACCTACAATAACAGCATCTGGAGAAGCTCCAATTAAAATAGCTGCAGATAAACCTCTTGGATGAGGATTGCCTTTTTCAGTTAAACTAGACTGACCTTCAATAAATATAATTTCAGGGGATTCCTTTTCTTCGACATATTTAATAGCACTAAGTATAGCAGATGGAATATCCATAGCAGATAAACTTCCAGCTCTGAAATTAAAGAAAGTAGGTTGTTCTAAACCCATTTCATCAGTAGAAATTACAACATTTTTAATACCTCTTTCAGTAGCTGCTTTACCTAAAGCTTTAGTAGTAGTTCTTTTACCACATTCTTGTGAAGTTCCTCCAACAAAAACAATTTTTGCTTTTGGTTTGTAGAAAATTTTTGGTAAAACTTCACAACATTTTTCTGGTGCAGCACCACAAATTTCATTAATTATGTCTAATCTTGGACTTATCTCTTTAATAGTTACATTTTGTTGTTTTGCAAATTTCAATAATGAAAGATTTTCCATTAAAGATAAAGATCTAAAAGATGTAACAACATTTTTCCCATTAGCTATTGCTTCAACAGCATATTTTAAAGCTGCTCCTTCAGCACCAATAGGTAACATAATAACTACTGATTTAGCATCAGTAGTTTCAGATAAATCAGATAAATTTGATGCAACTTCAAGACCACAGAAAGGTTTTCCTTGTTTATCAGGATTATCATCTAAAAAACCAACTGTTTCAATCCCTTCAAGGTTAGAGAATTTTTCTCCACCTCCTCCACAACCTACAATAATATAAGGGTTTAATTTCTGAAGGTCTTCAACTGAAGTTATAGAATACAAATAATCACTCCTAAAATAAATATTAATTATAATTGAATAAAAATAAAATTATAATATTATCTAAAACAATTAAATCTAATTATTAAATCATTAACTTTTTCTCTTTCTATTTTAATTAAATTACATAT
>JAKSUD010000246.1 GCA_024409185.1 archaeon | reverse complement strand
TTTTAAATAAAAATAATAATTATTAATTTGTTAACTATGGGTAGTTCTTGTAGCTCGAACATGCTAACATGGCTAATTATATTTATTCTCTTCCAGATATTCATTGTTATAATTTTCGCAACCTGTTTCAAGTTTGATGACCTAATGCATCCAAAGCATATAGAATCAAATTCAACCAACGATGGATTATCTAATTCAATCTTAAGTAATTCCTATGGGATATTTCAAGATGTAAATTTAATGGTATTCGTAGGCTTTGGATTTCTTTACACATATTTAAAAGATCATTCTCTATCATCAGTAGCACTAAATACTATTTTAGCTTTATTTACATTCGAATTTTCAACTCTAGCACAAGGATTCTTTTATCACTGCTTTAGAGAAGTAAGCTCAGGAGAAAAAAGATTTCAAAATATTCCAATCAATCTTGAGACAATCATTGAAGGAGATTTTGGTGCAGCTACTGTATTAATTAGTTATGGAGCAGTGATGGGTAAAGCTAATCTTCCACAACTTTTCTTTATGGCCTTTATGGAAAGTATTTTTTATTCATTAAATTATAGATTGGGTGAAGTATATAAAGGTTTAAAAGTAACTGATGCTGGTGGTAGTATGTTTATTCATTCATTTGGAGCATTTTTTGGATTAGGATGTGCTTGGGTTTTATATAGAAATAAAGGAGATAAAATAGAAGATAATCCATTAAATGGTGCATCAAAAGTTTCAAATGTTTTTGCTTTTATTGGAACAATTTTTCTTTGGATGTTTTGGCCATCATTTAATACAGCATTAATTGAAGGAACATCAAGATATCGTGGAATGATTAACACAGTTTTCTCAATGATTGGTTCTTGTGTAGCTACTTATATCACTTCCTTAGTTGTTCAAAAAGGAAAATTTGATGCAGAAGATATTCTTAACGCTTCAGTATCTGGTGGAGTATTTATTGGAGGAGCTTGTAATTTAATTACGAAACCTTATGCCTCATTAATAGTTGGTCTATTAGGAGGAATTATAAGTACTCTTGGATTCGAATTTGTTGGAAAATTTGTTCAAAAAAAATTAAAATTATATGATACAGCAAATATTCTATCACTTCATGGAATTCCAGGATTTTTAGGTTCTATTGTTACAACAATTTGCGTTGCTACTATGTCCAAAAAAGAATGGGGAAATATTCAGAATATGAATCATGTCATTGGAAAAATTGGAGAAACTGATGATTTAAGAAATGTTGGCAAACAAGCTGGTTATCAATTTTTAGTTGAAATTATTACCATTGTAATTTCTTTTATTTCTGGATTATGGAGTGGATTAATTATGAAAACAGGAGTATTCGGAGATAATGATAAATATTTTACTGATGATGAATATTTTAAAGAAGATTTTGAACAAGAAGAAACTAAAGTAATAAATGTAAAAATTCAATCAAATGGAAGAGAAAGAGATAGAGATAATGTATCTAATAAAATTACAATTAAATCAACTGAACGAATGAATGAATAAATTTATAAAGAGAAGTTAATTTTTAAGATTTAAATAAAAAGTAAATTTGTCCCAAATAATTAATTTATGAATTGTATCCTAAAAAGTATGTAATTAATGGTAAATAGGTTTATTATAAAAATGATATACAGTTTTTCGTTATTTTATATACATATTCTATTAATTTTTAGTTTAATGTATAAAAATAAAACTCAAATTTAATTAATTTTTTTATTTAAATTTCATTCTT
>JAKSUD010000245.1 GCA_024409185.1 archaeon | reverse complement strand
AGTTAAGAATTTTTAGTTAATTTTTTATTTAATTAAAAATAAAGCATATATTATAAAGAATGGATTGTGAATGGAATGAATACAGCAGAAGCTTTAGTTAAATTACTTGAAAATGATGGTGTGGATAGTGTATTTGGTCATCCTGGTGAACAGATACTTTCTTTTTATAAAGCTCTTTCTAAATCATTCATTAAACATATATTGACTCGTCATGAGCAAGGTGCTATTCATGCTGCAGATAATTATGCAAGATCTTCTGGAAGGTATGGTGTTGCAATAGCTACTGCAGGGCCAGGTGCTATGAATCTTGTTATGGGTGTAGCTACTGCTTTTAAAGATCATGTTCCTCTTTTAGTTATTACAGGAGATAATGATTATTCTTCTACTGTTGATAATAAATTCCAATCTTTTCCAATAAATAATGTTTTTAAAAATATGACTGTAAGATCATTCCATCCACCTAATGGTAGAGCAGCTATTTCTAATTTTAAAGAAGCTTTAAGGATTCTTAAAACTAATCCAATTGGTCCAGTTCACATTAATTTGTCTAAGGATGTTTTGATTGATGAGGATATTGATGATATTGATTTAGGAGTGTTTTTGAACTCAAATATTAATCCTGAATGGTCTTATATAGATACTAATATAGAATTAGCTATTAAAAAATTATCTTATTCAAAAAAACCATTAATCATTGTAGGAAATGGTGTAGTTTGGGGACAAGCTATTGAATTATTGCATGACTTTGTAAGTAAATATAATGTTCCAATCGTAACTACATATCCTGCTCGAGGAGTTATATCTGAAAATAATAGATTAAATTTAGGAATGGTAGGTCTTAGAGGAAATTCCTTATCAGATTATGCATATTTAAATTCTGATTGTATTATTGTACTTGGTGCTCGTTTATCTGAGAGAACAATAGCTAAAAGTGAAAACTTTGAAGAATTTTCCAAGAAAATAATTCATGTAAATATTAATGAAAAAGATTTAAAAGGTAGAATCAATATTTGTGTAGATGTTTATAAGTTTTTAGAAAT
Organism: archaeon; assembly: GCA_024409185.1. Taxonomy (GTDB): domain Archaea; phylum Methanobacteriota; class Methanobacteria; order Methanobacteriales; family Methanobacteriaceae; genus Methanobrevibacter. Next base: position 704 of record JAKSUD010000245.1, on the reverse strand, counting down.
TATTTTAAATAAAAAAATTTTAGATAGTTATAATCAATATTCTGCATTTAGTTGGATTGATAAAATTTACTCTCATGAAGAAGAATTAGTTATTGAAGGTATTGAAGATATTAAAGAAAATTACAATCCATTAAGACCTCAATATGCAATTAATAAAATTATAGGTGCATTTGAGAATAATTATACTTTATCTGATGCAGGAACCCATACAACTTGGACAACTTTACTAAAAAAATGTGATAAATTTGGTAAACTTCTCTTTTCTGGAGGATTTGGACCAATGGGTTTTGCACTTCCAGGAGCTATTGGAGTGGCTATTGCACATCCTAATGAAAAAATTATTGTTATTTGTGGAGATGGGGATATTCAAATGGTATCTCAGGAATTAGCTACTATTAATGAATATAATCTCAACATATCTATTTTTGTAATAAATAACTCACAACTTGGAATTATTCGCCAATGGGAAGAAGAAATTTATGACTTTGATTTTAAATATCAAGTTGACCTGAAGAATCCTGATTTTCTAAAATTGGCAAGGGCTTATGGAATTAGTTCTATAAGATGTGAAGATAAGAATTCATTAAATTTAGCTATTGAAGAATCATTAAAAGAAGGTCCATATTTAGTTGATGTGATTGTTAGAGAAGAGAATATTCCAATGCCTAAATAATATTTCTTTGAAGTGATATAATGAGTAATTC
>JAKSUD010000244.1 GCA_024409185.1 archaeon | reverse complement strand
GAAGCATCAATAATTTTTTGATTAAGTTCAAGAGTCTCTTCATCAAATAACTCTTCTAAATTATCTCCAGGAACCATTATAGTAACCGCAGAGTCTGCAATATATCCGTTAACTTCAGCTCCTAAATCTAATTTTACCAAGTCTCCAGTTACAAGTTTATTAGTATCTCCTGCAGGAGAAGTATAATGTGCAGTTATTTCATTTACAGAAACATTACATGGAAATGCAATTCCAGCACCACTTTTTAAGATTTCACTTTCTACAAATTCTACTAATTCAAGAATTGGTAATCCATTTTTAATTAATTTTGAAGCATCAGATCTAACTTTTGATACTATTTTTCCTGCTTCTTCATAAGATTTAATTTCATCAACCATTTTATCACATTAATTAATATTTTAACTCTTGAGATTAAAATTCATTTTTTTAATTAGAATTTACTTTTTCTACTTATATTATTATTTACTATCCAATATATTTATAAATTTATGGTAATTTTTATATAGTATTTAACTACATAATATTAAATACTATTGATTTATAATAAATTGTTAAAAATTTAATTTATAAATTATTATAATTATTTTAATAATGGAGGAATTTTATGGCTGCTGAATTAATTCCAACTCAAATATTTATCCTCATTCTTGTTGTGATATTTGTAGTTCTTATTATTGTAGTTGTTAGTCAATGGAAAAAAGTAAGTCAATCTAACAATACTTTAAAATTAATGGAAAAAGAAATTGAACTTAAAAAAATAGCTATGGTTGAAAAAGACCTTGAAAATAAACGTTTAATGGAAAATCCTATTAAATTACCTGCTGATCAACAAGAACATCTTACTCAAATCAGAGATTCTACTTCTGAAGTTAGAAATAATGTAGGATATTTACACAGTGAAATTAATGAACGTTTAGCTCGTTTAGAAGCTCAAACTGAGTTAAAAAAATTAGAAAAAATGCTTAAAGAAATTGAAGAAAAAGAGAAAAAACTTAACAAGAAATAATTATTTATAAGGTGATTAATTATGGATATTGTTGAATGTATTGCTATAATTATTCTTATTTTAGCTGTTTTATGTTTGGTTTATTATTATTTACAAAATTTGAATAATTTTAAATCTGCTAGCGATATTAAAAATATGTTTAGTTCACCTCATTCTACTTCTGGGGATGATTCCACTTCCACTAATTCTAAAATTGAAATTGATGGGGAAGAGGAATCTGAAAATGATGAAAAAGTATCTACTGTTGATAAAATTAAAATCAGTTTTAAAGATATAGATATGGCAGCTGCTTTAAATACTGATGCTTTTTCAAAAAGACTTGATGCATTCTTAGATGAGAAAAGTGAAGAATTAATTGAAAGTTGGGCTTTAGCTACTACTGATGATTTATCTTCTCTTGAAGAAAGATGTGAATTAGCTTGTAATAATATCGATGATCTTGAGAAAAGATTCAGTGAATATGCTAGTGCTACTGATTCTAAACTCGATGACCTTGAAAAAAGATTAAAAGCTCTTGAAGATGAAGAATAATCTTTATCTTTATTTTTTTATTTTTATTTTAACATTATTTTATAAATTATAATATTTTATAAAATATTTGTGTATTATGCAAAGATTTATATAGTATGCTTAACTAATATTATAATGTTAAGATAATTTATTTAGCAGGGTGGGGTAGTCTGGTAATCCCGCGGGGCTCATAACCCCGAGATCCCTAGTTCAAATCTAGGCCCTGCTATTTTTTATTAAACATTAATATAACA
>JAKSUD010000243.1 GCA_024409185.1 archaeon | reverse complement strand
TCTTACAAGCAGAAACTTATTTATTATATAAAGATTTAAGAGTTGCAAAAGGAACCTCTTCTGCACAAGTTAAACCTCCAAGAATAATTAGAGATGATATAACTAAAGGTTTCTTCTTAGTTTTACTTGATGATGAACTTAATTAATGTAAATTTAAAAAATATGATAAATATGGGTATTTACTTAAAAGGAGTATTTATATGAATATTACTCATAATAATAAATTACTTGATAGAGTTTTTAATTCTTATTTATATTTAACAATAATCACTACCTTAACAAATGTTTTAGGTATTATAATAAATGGAATTATTGTAGGGAATTTTGTTGGGTCTATTGGACTTGCAGCATTTGGATTCTGTTCTCCTCTTATCTATGCAATAATTGCAATTACTTATGTGTTTTCAAATGGAGGATCTATTAAATGTTCAAATCACTTTGATGATAAAGAAAAAGTATTTCAAACATTTACAGTAACTACACTAATCGCATTAATCGTTGGAATAATTATAACCATATTTTTCTCATTAACTTGTGAAAGTATAGCTACAATATTAGGTGCAAAAGGAGCTACTTTAATTCCAGCTAAAATGTATATTCTTGGGATTGCCATTGGAACTATTCCAAATATACTTAATTTAGTTTTAATTAATCATGCACGTATTGATGGTTATCCTAAAGTAGGATTAATTGCAGCAACTATTATTACTGTATTTACTATAATTTTAGATTTACTTTTTGTATTAGTTTTAAAGAAAGGAATGTTTGGACTTGGATTTGCAACTTCACTTGCACAATTTATAGCATTTATTTTCTTACTATCACATTTCTTATCAAAGAAAAGTAGCTTCAAATTTACAAAGAAATTTAATTTAATAACTGAATTAAAAGGAATTACTTCAACAGAATACCAAGTGCATTAAATCAAGTTTATAATATGGTTCGTACTATGATTACTAATAGTTTAGGTGCTATGGTTGGAGGATTAATATTTGTAAGTGCATTATCTGTTCAATCCAGCATCTACATGTTATTATGTACTGTAGGAGTTGGTATTGGAACAACAACAATGGCTCTTGGAGGAATATTTTATGGAGAAAATGATAAATCTTCCTTAGAATCATTATTAAGTTTATCTATAAAATATGCAGTTATGATTATTACAATTATTGCAATTATTTTAATTATATTTGCACCATTATTTGTAAAATTATTCAGTCATGACCCCCCTAGTATTCGATACTGCAATTAGAGGAATAAGAATCTTTGCATTCTCCTTACCGTTATCTGCATTATCCTACAATTTTATGAATTTCTATAATTGTACACAAAAATTAAAATATTCTAATTACATTGGTTTTGGACATAGCTTCCTTTTCCTTGTTGTTCCAGCAATTATTTTATCTTATTTAATTGGTGGAGATGGAATTTGGTTAAGTTTTGTACTTTCTGAAATATTTACTTTAATCGGATTATTTTTATTAGTTAGAAGAGAAATAGGTTATACTCCTAAATCAATAAAAGACTTTGTTATTGTAGAAAAAGATGCTCTTCCCAAAGAAGAGGTTTTATCTGTTTCTATAGATAGTGAAGAAAAATTATTATATTTATCTTCTAATTTAGATAATTTACTTGGAGAAAATAATTTAAGTACCGAACTCAAATTAAAAATATCTTTAATTATAGAAGAAATAGGTAAAAATATTTTAAATTATTCTTATGAATCTGATAAAAACAAAAACTTAGATATAAGAATAAAATACAAAAACACTGATGAAATTAT
>JAKSUD010000242.1 GCA_024409185.1 archaeon | reverse complement strand
TGAAAGATTAGGTACAAGGTCTCTTGAATATGAAAGAAAATGTCGTGGGTTTTAAATTATTAATTATTTAAATTTTAAATTAAATTTTATAACATAGTTTAATTATTGGAGAATAATAAAATGTCAAAAAAAGTTATTGTATTTACAGGTTTATCAATTAGTCCAAAAGAAGCTCAAACAATCCTTGAAGCAGATTACAGAGCTCCTGTAAAACGAAATGATGTTTTAAATGCAATAGCTGATAAACCAGACATTATTGGAATAATCGATGGTGTTTTTCATCAATCCCCTGCTGTATCTCATAAAGAGATTATGAAAGCTATGGATGAAGGAATTACTGTAGTTGGTGGAAGCAGCATGGGTGCTCTTAGAGCATCTGAACTTGATGTACTTGGAATGAAAGGTATTGGTTATGTTTACAATCAATATGCTTCAGGAGCAATCACTTCAGATGATGATGTTGCAGTTACTTTTGATCCAGATAGTAAAGTATCACTTTCAGAAGCTTTAGTAAACATTGATTATAAACTTAATTTAGCTATTGAAGAAGATATTATTACAAGAGAAGAAAAAGATGAAATTATAAAAGTAGCTAAAGAAATTTATTATCCAAAAAGAACTTACTCATATATTTTTGCAAAATCCGAAATTGATGAGGATAAAAAAGCAAAATTAATGGAATTTATTAATAAAACTGATGACATTAAATATTTAGATGCAATTGAAGTTTTAGAATATATTAAATCATTACTATAAAATTCAATAAAAATTAATTATTCATACTCATTTTTAACAAATAGCTATTTAAGGAGATTAAAATGGAAACTATAAACCATAAAATTGAAAAAGTTAAAGAAATTTTAACTGGTAAAAAAATAGCTATTTCATTTTCAGGTGGTGCAGATAGTACTTTACTTGCATATCTTGCTAAAGATGTTTGTGAAGATGTGCTTTTAATCACTTATGATAATTGTATTATGCCTACTAATTTTTTAGATTTTGCAAGAAAAAAAGCATCACAACTTAGAATAAAGCATGGAATTATAGAAAATAATTTTGTTGATATATCTGAATTTGTTGAGAACACTAATAATAGATGCTATGTATGCAGAAAATTAATGTATAGTGCAATTAAACAAGTAGCTAATGACAAAGGTTATCAAATAATCATGGATGGAACTAATATAAATGACCTTGTTGAAGATAGGCCGGGAATGTTGGTAAATTATGAGGAAAATATAGTAAGTCCATTCATAATAGCTAAACTTGAAAGTGATGAAATCCACAAATATCTTGATGAGAATAATATTGAATATTCAAAAGCTACAACTTGTCTTGGAACAAGAATAAAAACTGGAGAGAAAATCACAACAGATAAAATAAATAGAATTAGCTATTGTGAAGATATAATCAAAGATATTGTGGGTTCTGACGAAATTCGTCTTAGAGAAGAAAATAATATTGGAACAATTGAAATCAAAAATGTTGAAAATATTATTGATAGTGAAAAAATAAATCAAATCAAAGATCAATTAAAACCTATGGCTTATGATAAATTACTCTTAAATATTAGCTATGAAAACAAACAAAGTCAAATTGCAAACTTTACAAAAAATCCAACATCAAACAAAATAGCTTTTGAAAAAGATTTACCTTATAAAATAAATCTTGAATCAACATATCAAAATCTTAAATTTAATAATGAAAATAAAACTAAAAAATCAAGTTTTAGAGAAATAAGATATTTAGAAGACATTGGATTTATAAGTTTAGAGTTTGAAAATAAAGAAAAGATAACTATTTTTAAAA
>JAKSUD010000241.1 GCA_024409185.1 archaeon | reverse complement strand
TTTTAATGCATCAGCATCTAAAACTAAAGGTTTTTTAATTTTCATAGCTAAAACATTGAATAATTTAGAAGTTTCATCATCTTGACCTGCTCCAGGACCTAATAAAACTGCATCAACTTTTTCAGCTAATTCTAAAATATCTTCAGAATCTTCAAGAGATAAATTATCTTGTTTAGATTCAAAAACAATAAAATCTTCAGATAATGATTTGATAGCATCTACTTGTTTTTTAGAAGTGTAAATATAAGTTAAATCTGCACCTGTTGCAATAGCTGCTTTTGAGGCAATAGCTGGTGCACCATAATAATCTTGGCTACCCCCAACAACTAAAATATTACCATTTTGACCTTTATGAGAATTAGATTTTCGAGATTTAAATCTTAATAAATCTCCTCCCTCCACAAATAGCTCAGCTTCAAGAGGAATACCAATATCACAAGTAATTATTCCTCCAACATTCTTTTCACCAGCTATTTTAATTCCAGTTTTAACTTTATGAAAACTTACAGTATAATCCGGATTTACTGCAATATCTTCAATTTCACCAGTTAATGGGTCAAGACCTGAAGGTACATCTATAGCAACAGTTAAACCTGGAACATTATTAATAAGTTCTACAGTTTTTCTAACCTTAGTTCTAAGTTTACCTTTAATTCCAGTACCAAGTAAACAATCTAAAACAATAAATTCTTCATCCACTTCCCCAAAGTCAATATCATCTAAATCAGCTGAATCTTTAATAAAATCAAGACTTAAACGAGAAATTCTTGGTTCTAAATTCATTAATATTTCAAGATTTATTAAAGAATCTACAGATTTTACTTCTTCAGGAGAAGCAAGAGAATAAACTTGAACTTCAAAACCTCTATTAAGTAAATGACGAGCTGCTACAAACCCATCTCCACCATTTCCTCCAGAACCTGCAAAAATAATTATTTTAACTGGTTTTGAGAATTTAAAAGTAGAAAGTGTAGCTACTTCATCAGATAATGATTTTCCAGCATTTTCCATTAAACATAAACGAGAAAGCCCTAAATACTCACAGTTATGGTCACACACCATCATATCAATTGGATCCATGATATTACCTTTTTATTGTTTTTGAATTGAATTGAATTTAAATGATATAACTATTTAATTATTAATTAATTCTAACTATAGTAAATTATATTTTTAAAATTATTAAAAATTTACCATTAAAATTTCTAAAATAATTGGGTACTGTCAAAAATTATAGGGTTAGGGAAGAATATTCAAAATTTAGTTTAGAAAAAATTATTTCCAAAATTAATAATTTAGGAATTAACTTCCTAAAATAAACCTAAATTAACCTATTGGCAGAAAAAGTTTAAAAGAAATTAAAATTTTAAAAAATCAAATCCCTATAGTTTTTGACAGAGCCGTTTATTTTTTTTAGAATATGAATTATATTAAAATTTATTGAAAATTTTTATTTACTTCTTTTTATAAACTATAACTAGTGATTATTTTGAAGAATTTAAAATTAATTTCAATAGTTCTTATTATTATAGCTGCTTTAGCTTTATGTGGTTTTTTTGGATTTAATTCATCAGGACCAACTAATGATTTAGGTATTCAGTTATTTGATAATAGTTCTATTCATGAAAATGGTCAATATGATTCTGTAGAAGATGTAGGTGCTTATCTGGTTAAATATCATAAGTTGCCTTCTAATTATATGACAAAATCTGATGCTCATGTGATTGGTTGGCATGGAGGATCTCTTGAAAAATATGCTCCAGGTATGTGTATTGGTGGAGATAAAGTCAAATTCCTCAAGTATGAATTTCTCAAGGA
>JAKSUD010000240.1 GCA_024409185.1 archaeon | reverse complement strand
TACTAAAGCTCAGCCTAAGGAAATGTTACCTGTTTATGATAAACCTACTATTCAATATGTGGTAGAAGAAGCTGTTGAGTCTGGTGTAGATGATATTTTAATTATTACAGGTAAAGGTAAACGTCCTATTGAAGACCATTTTGATAGATCTTTTGAACTTGAACATCATTTAAAAACTAAAGGTAAAGAAGATTATCTTAAAGAAGTGGAATATATTTCTAATTTAGCAGATATTCACTTTATTAGACAGAAAAAACAAAAAGGTCTTGGAGATGCTATTTATTGTGCTAAAAAGCATGTAGGTGATGAACCATTTGTTGTAATGCTTGGTGATACAATTACAAAATGTGCTACTCCATGTACTAAACAATTAATAGAAGTTTATGAAAAATATGGTAAATCAGCTATTGCTGTAGAAGAAGTACCTGAAGAAAAAATCGAAAGATATGGTATTATTGGTGGAGAAGAAGTAGAAAATGGAGTAATTAATATTAATAAATTAGTAGAAAAACCTCCTCGTTCTGTTGCACCAAGTAATTTAGCTATTATGGGAAGATATTTCTTAACTCCAGATATTTTTGATCATATTGAAAATGTAGAATCTGGATATGGTGGAGAAATCCAACTTACAGATGCATTAGCTAAATTAGATGCTATCTATGGAAAAGTCTTTGTTGGAGAATCATATGATATTGGAAATCGTGTGGATTGGTTAAAAACCAGTTTAAAATTTGTAATGGAAGATGAAAACTCTCGTGAAGATATTTTAGAATTTATTCAAAATGAAATTATGAAATAGCTATTTATTAACTTTTAATTTAATCATAGTTATTGTTATATTAATTATTAGTTTTGTGTGATTTAATGCTTAAAGATAAAAAACAAGAAGAAATCGAAGAGTTAAAAGAACAATTATCTCGTTATAGGCAAGAAAATCGTCTTCTTAAAGAACGTTGTGAATCTTATGAAGATAGAATTCAACGTTTTGCAATTGAAAGAGAAAAATTGTCAATAGCTGTTACAGAGTTCGAAACTCTTGATTTGGAGCTTAAACAATATAATATTGAAGAATTAACTCATGAAACTTATAAACTTGAACATAGAGTAGATGTTCTTAGAACTTATCTTAATACAGAAAAAAAGGACAATGAACATTTAACTAATGTTGTTAATAATTTAACAAAGCAATTAAATGAAGCTAATTTTGAAATTGCACGATTAAATAAAGAGTTTAATAAGCTTAGAATACGTAAAAATCAAAGAACATTCTTTTTAGAAAATCGTTTAGATATTGCATATGAAAAAATAGCTGAACTTAAATACACTTTAAATGAATATGAAAATCTTGGCTTTTTTAAAAGAGTTCGTGGAAAGGCTCCTGAAAGCTTAGAAGATTTAAAATAGTTAAACTAAAGTATAATTATTATAAAAATAAAAATTAATAAAAATAGTTAAACTAAAGTATATTTATTATAAAAATAAAAATTAATATTTAAAAACTAAAAATATTTTATAAAAATAAAAAAGGGATTATTATGGAAACTCAAAGAATTATGGTTACAGGTGGAAGTGGATTTATAGGAACTAATCTTGTAAATGAACTTAGAAGTCGTGGACATGAAGTTTTATCTGTAGATTTATTACACCATGAAGATGAAACTGATTTATACTCTGATGAATACTCTGACTATGTAAGAGGAGATATTCGTAACTATCGTCAAATGGAAAGAATTTTTGATGATAATGATAAATTTGATTATGTTTATAACTTAGCTGCTGAATATGGTCGTTGGAATGGTGAAGGTTACTATGAAAACCTTTGGG